>JBCBTL010000589.1:0-2490 GCA_039818705.1 Cyanobacteria bacterium J06639_1 | reverse complement strand
CAACCCGGTTCGACCGCCCGGCGCGATGCCGTTCGGCTCAGCGCCAATACCGGCGGCGCGATCGCGGCAGGCACAGTGGCAGCGCGGGGCGATATTGAAGTCGATGCGCCCTTCCTGCCGGGACAGGCACTCGTGCAGTTCGATCGCCCCGAGCGCGCTGCAGAGCTGGTGCGAGAGCTGTTCGGCAATCGGGCTCGCATCGCGCCAGATTCTGCTGCGCCCGACAGCCACGCCATCGTTCAGTTCGACCTCGACGCGACCTCGATATCCGCAGCGAGGCAGGAGACATTGCAGGCGATCTCGACTTTGTTGGCTTCAGACGATGTCTCGTACGCCGAACCGAATTACATTCTGCAATTGCGCCGATAAGTGCGTCCTATGCCTGGGAACGGCGTGCTATGTACAATTAACCTCATCGTCTGCGAGAGACTTTCGCAGTAGTGCAACAACGCTCGACAGTTATCGTTCCGAGCAGCAGGTGGGGAGTGATATGGGAATCGCGCCATGGCGACGCTGGGCAAGCGTAGCGAGTTCGATCGTGTTAGGAGCCTGTGGAGCAGATTCGGGTGCCATTACGAGTGCTCCCCCCGCGAGCGTGACGGCAGTGTCAGTTGCGCCCACCCCGAAACTGACCCCAAAAAAGCCGAACGCCACCATGCAGCAAGTGCCCGAAAAAGCTGCAGCGCAGTCTCCGAAGCAACTCTCAGCCTCCGATCGCGTGTCTCTCGTGTTTCAGCAAGACCCGACGATTGCAACGGCGGCGGATGCCGCGATCGTGGCGGCGTTCGCGACCTTATCGGGAGTCCCGTTAGATGAAGCCCTAACGGGGGAAACCTTGACCGACATCGCTAACCGGCTATTGCGCGCGAACGCGATCGATCCAGCCAACCTCAACGGCACGATTGAGGCTAGCGACGTAAATTTCATCACGCCCGAAGCGATCGACCTGGCAGACGTAGCTGTCGTCCTCGCGGCGGCGGATACAGAAGCTGGTACGCCCTCTAAACCCACTCTGGCGGCCGCAACCAGCCAACTCTTAGGTCGCCCGATTGCGGCAGACGATATCGATCCCGTGCCCGGTCAACCGTTTGTCAGCAGCAACCTCGTGTCCGGCAGCAGCACCCTCGAAGGCCGGTTAGAGCTAAATGATAATTTCCTGTCAACCGGGGAATTTATCGATCTGTACGGTCTCGTGGGGGTGAAACCCGGCGATTCCGTCACCGTAACGCTCAGCAGTCCTGAGTTTGATACTTATCTAGGCCCCATGCCGAGGTAATGCAAAAAAGCGATCGTATGCCCCTCTAAACCGTTCACAGAATGAATTCTAGAAATCATGATTTTTGAGATCTGAGGGTTTCAAGGCTTTGGGAGACCGAGAGCTCAGTTGTAATTGACTAGCACGTTCAAAACCGTAGGTTTTCGCGCGAATGCCCCCGCTGGTCCTAGTTAGAGATTTTCCGAATTTCTCGAGAAATAAGTTTGCAAGTAACTTAATGTGAACCGTTTGGTTTCAGACACCAAACGTTGTCGAAACTCAGTCTCTTGTTCTAGAGAAAGCCACATAAGCATTCCAATTGTTTTAACCAGCACAAAAGCGATCGCATGGCAGTCCGATTCTGTTAAATTTGCATCCCATCGGGCATGCTCGCGGGTCCAATCCTCGATGAGCTGGGTATCTAACGCCTCTTCCATCCGTTCGAGTTCCGGCAAAGCCCCTTGAGCTTGGGCAAAGATGGCGAGATAGCCTGGATGCTCTGTATAGAAGCATTCGATCGCATCCACAAGCTCCTCCACGTAATCGGGCAAAGAAATGGGTAAGTCTCTCCCAGTTGCTGAGGTCAATAAATGTTCGCGCAGAAGCTCCCCATATCGCTCGGCAAGTGTGTATAGTATGGCGGCCTTGTCTGGAAAAAATTGGTAGAGCGTACCGATAGGAACCTGCGCGCGAGCTGCAATGGCATTGGTGGTAGCGGCAGTATAGCCTCCTTCAATCAGGAGTTGCTCGGCAGCATCCAGTATTCGATTAACTCGTTCTCGACTGCGGGCCTGCCTGGGCTTGCGACGCATTTTTGGGGGCTGTGAGGCAGATTCTGCCATTCTCCAATTGACTCCATTTGGATTCTTACGGGAATTAATCCCGCATCTGTTGACAAACCCTGATTCCTTATTGTAACTTTGATACACATGATATTAACATGAGCTCTAACTCATGTTTAGACCGTGGCTACGAATTATGGAGTTAAGCCTCTAGGGGCGTCCCAAATGACTAAAAGTGATTTCTCATGGCCAACCGACCAAAGGTCACTGGTTCCGTTGGCTGAGAAGAATCGCTGAAATCTCCAAGCAGCCTAAGTTTGGGTTGTCTGGGATAAGAAATGCTGAAACCTCTTATGGGAGAGGATTACAGCTGTGTTGTCTCACGCAACTGAACCAGGCCGACTTCCGACTGAAGAACCTTACAGGAAAAAGTTATGGATACAGCTACCCACA
>JBCBTL010000588.1:0-2493 GCA_039818705.1 Cyanobacteria bacterium J06639_1 | reverse complement strand
CGATGCGCCGGGATGGGTGCGCTGGCTGTCGTTTGCAGGGATTGCCTGGATTTATATCGTGCAGTACCGGCTCTATCGCGATGTGAACCGTCTTTACGCCGAGGCGGGCAAGCCAGAACCTCTGACCGTCTGGTGGCTCGTCATTCCTGGCCTGAACTTGGTGGTGGGACTGCGCCAAATTCACTTCCTCAGTCGGTACTGGAGCGATCGCTCGGGACAGATGGCAAGCGATCCACTCGCGGAGGCGCTACCGTGGCTCTTTGCCGAACCTAAATCGGCCTGAACAGACTGTTAGGAAACACTCGTCAGGAACCTCCCGAGTGGCGATCGCGTCTGAGAAGTACTATTTTCACTTCTGAATATCCGTGGGAGTACGAGGAACGATGGGCGATCGCTGGAAGGTAGCCGGACTGGCTTTGGTCGTTGGATTGGGGTTGGGGTCGGCCAGCCACGCCGCAGAGAACATTCTGGTTGAAGTAGGGCCAGCAAGCCGCACGTTTTCGGTAGACGAACTGGCAGCATACGCGCGCACGGGAGAAAGCAGCCGCCAGTTGCAGTACTACTTCGACCAGCTCGATGCTGAAACTTTAGAGGGCATCACTGAGGCGTTGAACTATCCGATTGAGGTCGATTTCGTTCAGTTCGCCAAATTTTTGCGATCGCCTGGTGGGGAGTGCGTCTTGGAGGAGATCGCTCAGTTCGTGACTCCCGATATCGACTCGCTCTCGGGCTCGAAAGCTTTGCGCGCCGCGCTTGTAAACGCTGCCTCTCCCGACGGCAAGATGAGCGCGATTGAAATTTTGGAAAAGTACCCTGCTTCGACGATTCAGGTGGATCAGAATGCCTTGCAGGGGGAAGGCGATCGCTATGCCGAGTTGCAAGAGGACATCAATACGCTGCTGCAAGATGCGGGCATTGAGGAAGGCAAGTCACTCGCAGATGTCGATTACGACGTGCTGGCGGAGGGAGCATCGCGGCTGTTGTGCGCTCCGTAGGCTCGCGGCTGAGAATGGCCTGAGGACGACCTGAACGTCATTCAGCAGATTCATCACAACTCATCAGTGCGGCCGGGGAACCCCTTCATGTCGTCGCGGTTTGCTAGATCCAGAGTTTGAGGCACTGGACGTGAGTCGCAACGATTCTGCAATGCAACGGTTCCCATTCCGGGGGACGATCGCTTTCATTTCGGTCGGACTGACAGCACTCCTAATCGCGAGATTCCCGCTCGATTGCAGTTGGCTGACGCTAGCTGGCTTGCAAACGGCGATCGCGCACGCAGGAGTCTTCGGGCCATTGCTTTACATTGCAGTGTTAGCCGTGTCGGTGGTGGTGTCGTTCATTCCTGGCGTGCCTCTGGCGATCGCGGCAGGAGCCGTTTGGGGGTCAATGTTGGCCGGAATCTACACCGTCATCGGTGGATTTCTCGGGAGCGCAATCGCCTATGGGCTAGGTCGCTGGCTGGGGGTAAAGGCACTGAAATGGGCGACGGGAAAGGAGCAGCTTTTCGATGTCGAGAAAGGTGAAATGGCGATCGGTCTGACGATTTTTGCAACGCGCTTGCTGCCCATTTTCTCGTTCGATGCTGTCAGCTACGGTGCTGGCGTGGCCGGACTGTCTTGGCCGACCTATGCGGGCGCAACGCTGTTCGGCATGATTCCGTCTACGTTTGCAATTACGTATGCCGGAGCAACCGTTCAGATGAGCTGGCAGATGATGGTGGGATACGCGATCGCCTTCGGAGCCGTCCTGCTTATCTCCTCTCGGGTGTTGCGAGGTTCGGAAGCTACTGAGTGTGCATCTTCTAATTAGGCGCGATCGCCTTCACCATCCAAGCCCCAATTTCGCTAATCGGGAGAACGTGTCGAGCCGCTCCGATCGCGATCGCCTCTTTCGGCATCCCAAAAACTACGCTAGAGGCCTCGTCCTGCGCGATCGTCAGACCTCCGGCTGAGGCGATCGCTTTCATCCCATCCGCCCCATCTCGACCCATCCCCGTCAGTAAAATCCCACAAGCCCTGCGTCCGTATTTCAGGGCGACGGACTGAAACATAGTGGTGATGGAGGGGCGGTGGCGATCGATGGGGGGAGCGTTGGAGAGTTTGAGGCGGCTGTTGGACTCGATTTCGAGGTGGAAGTTGTCAGGGGCGTAGTAGACCGTGCCGGGGAGGGCGAGTTCGCCGGGTTCGGCAATTTTGACGCGGAGGCTGCATTGGTCGTCCATCCAGCTCACTAAGCCTTGCAGGAAGCCTTCGCTGATGTGTTGGGTGCAGAAAATTGGGGTCGGCCAGGTGGCGGGGAGCTGGCTGAGGACGGCGTAGGTGGCTTGGGGGCCACCCGTGGAGGCTCCGATCGCGATCGCCGAAAATGCCGATTTTGCGCCGGGTCGGAGTTTGAGGGGGCGGGGGGGAGCAAGAGGCGATCGCTTGGGCAACGAATCCGCTAGCTTTTGGGCGGCGGAAGACAGGGGGCGAGTGAAGACTTTGACTCCGGCTA
>JBCBTL010000587.1:0-2496 GCA_039818705.1 Cyanobacteria bacterium J06639_1 | reverse complement strand
CCAAAATCGAACTTCCAGGCATCAGACACGGTTAAAAATCCTACTGTTACGTCCGTCTATTTCATTCATAGCACGGGGGTGGGCGCGAGCCAGTTTCGCATCTACCGATCGCCCACTTCTAGCTCGGTCAAAAGCTGAGGGAGCGTGAGGCCGTCTTCGGATTTGTAAGACAACCACAGCGAGAGGGGGAGCGTAGTTTGGCGATCGCCATTGCGAGAGTAAACCACGAGGCGATCGAAATCGAGAAATTGCGTCCGCAACACCCCCATCACTGCGACCGACACCCGGCGAATGCCCTCGTCTTCCAGCAAGAGAGGTGCCGTCGAAGCATAACTCACGGTCACCTGCCCTTGGCCGAGTTCGACCTGTGGGTCGAGACTTTCAAGCGTAGGGCTGCTGGCTGTCAGAATGTCAGCCAGCACGTTCTCTATTTGACGACGACCCTCGTCGTAGAGTTCCGATTCGGTCGGTAATGCTTCGAGTTCGTCGAGGGCTTGCGATAAGTCGTCCAGGGTGCCCGACGTGGCTAGGGCGATCGCTTCATCGAGACGGGCGCGATCGATCGATCGCTGTTGCCACTGAAGCTGCAGCCGCTCGGCTTCGGAACGAGAGGGGGAATCGGCGGGAATGTCGGCGAGCAGAGCGACAGCGGTGGCAGGATCGGTATCGGCCTGTTGCTTGGCACGCGTTAGGGTTTGACGGTGCTGTAAATACTGTTGCCAGGTTTGCGCTGAGTTCGAGGCGCGGACGAACACGGGCGATCCGGCTGCAATACTCTGCGCTTTGGCGATCGCCCCTTCGAGATCGGTCTCCACCAGCGCGGTGGCCTCGGCAAACTTGGCGCGATCGCCCAGCCACCGCACGGTGCGCGTCGAACCGTAGAGTATTCCTCCAGCGACGAGAACGAGCGCGCCGACTTTAGCAGAGGCGATCGCGGTTTGGCGGGTTCGGGGCGATGCCCAACTTGCGGCCAGTTGCTCGCGACCGCTCGTCCATTGGGCGTGAATGCGATCGCCGAGGTGCAACGCTTGCAGGCGTTGGCGCGTGGATGTTGCCAGCGCAAAGATCGCGATGCGCGCCTGCGCTAGCTGCGTCTGCCACAGAACTGGAGGCTGAGGTGTGGATTGACCGGACTGATGCGATGGCGGCATGGGAACCAATACCGTTTTGTCCTCAGGTGCCACTTGCGTGCGATCCCAATCCTCAGCGATCGCCTCGTCTTCTGCCGATGCTGCATCACTGGTTAATGCGGGAGCCAATAAAGTTGCGTCGTCTGTTCCGACTGCCACCAACACCGTCTCGTCTGTCTCGGCAGTTGCTGCGTGGGGCGGGGGAACGGGTCTGGACGATGGGGCGCTCTGGGGAGTGGCGCTCGCTGGCTGGGGTTGTGCAGGCGCAGCGATCGCGGTGGCGAACTCTTCCGTGGGGGGCGACGGGGCGATCGCCGTGCGGTCGGTTGGAGCTGCGGGGGCAGAGGCGAGCACTGTTTCATCTGGATCTTCCATCCGAGCCTCCGGCGCGCTCGGGGGCGAGGGTTCGGCCTCAGTTGAGGTCAGTTCGGCGATCGCGGGAGTGGCCACGACGGTAGGGTCTAAGGCAGTTCTGGCTGCAGGGCGAGGCTGTGGGGACAGCGTCGCTGCCGACTTGGGGGGAGCTGAGTGGCTCGGAGAGGCCGTTCCGTTGGCGGTAGCTCCGTTGGTGGTGACTCCGTTGGTGGTGGCTCCGTTGGTGGCTGTTCGATTGACCGGAGTTCCGTTGGCGGCAATGGCACCTCGGGTAGAGGGGCGAGAACGCGGCGATCGCGGTTGCTGCTGCGCCGCCTGCTGGCGACGGTCTTCAAGCAGGGCATCGATTTGTGCGAGAACGGCGCGAGCCGATTGCTGACGTTGGCCGAAGTGGTAGCGCACCATCGTGCCGAGGATATCGACCAACTCGGGGCTTACAGGGGCAAGCTCGCGCCAAATGAATTCTCCCGTTTGTGGGTCTTCAGGGAGCTTGGTGGGGTGACAACCCGTTACAGCCTGAATGACCACCATGCCCAAAGCATAGAGATCGCTGCTGAACTTGGGACGACCGTAAGACTGTTCGCATGGCATGTAGCCGGGAGTCCCGATCGCGGCGGTTTGAACAGTCGCACCGTAGTCATTCACGATTTGGGTGCTGACCTGTTTCACGGCACCGAAATCGATCAGCACGACGGCGCGATCGGTGCGGCGGTGAATGAGGTTACCCGGCTTGATGTCGAGGTGGATCGTGTTTTGGGCGTGGACGGTTTCGAGCACTTCCAGCACGCTCTTGAGTAGGTAGAGCGCCTGGGGTTCGCTCAATCGCCGCCCGCCTTTGAGAATTTGTTTGAGGGTTTGGCCGGGGATGAACTCCTGCACCATGAAGAAGTTTTCGCGCGCCTCGTCTTCGAAAAACGCCAGCAACTCGGGAATGCGATCGTGCTTGAGCAGCGATCGCAGGGCTTTTGCCTCGGTGTAGAAAAGTTTGTGG
>JBCBTL010000586.1:0-2505 GCA_039818705.1 Cyanobacteria bacterium J06639_1 | reverse complement strand
CCGCCGACTGTGCCAATAAACGCCACTTAGCGGGCAAATCAAATAGGTCGTCCGCGAGGCCGATGCAGAAAAACAGCAGCCCCCCGATGGTTACGCCCCAGATCTCGTACTCTTTCTCCGGCGGCAATACCCCAAAGGCTCCGGTGCGCCACACCAACAGCAGCGCCACCAGATACCCCAAAAAGATCGACACGCCCCCCAGACGTACCATCGGGCGTTTGTGAACTTTGCGGGCGTTGGGTTTATCCACCCGCCCGCTGCGCAAGCCTACTGCTTTAACAGTCGGAGTCGTCCACAGAACGACACAGGCTGCCATTAAAAAGGCGACCAAGTAGGCCATCGCGCGTCATCCTTACACCAGTGCGGGAGCTTCGAGCCGCAGGTGCGGGTAGAGAGGGAAGCGATCGCACAGGTCGGCCACTCGCTGGCGGCACTGAACTTGCACGGCTTCGTCATCGGGGGCGAACAGGCAGTCGGCAATAATATCGCCGATGCGCGCGAACTCCTCAGTTCCCATGCCTCGCGTGGTGAGTGCCGGACTGCCCAAGCGCAAACCGCTGGTCACGAACGGCGATTGTGGGTCGAAGGGAATCGTATTTTTGTTAGCGGTAATGCAGACTTCGCTAACGAGGCGATCGGCGCGCTTGCCCGTCATTAGGGCATCGTCTTCGCTCAATCCCTGGGCTTTTAAGCGATCGCTCACCGAGCGCAAATCCAACAGCACCAGATGATTGTCCGTACCGCCAGACACCAAGCGAATGCCGCGTGCCGTGAGTTGCTCGGCCAGCGCCCGCGCGTTGGCAATCACTTCACCGGAGTAAGTCTTGAACTCGCTCTTGAGGGCTTCGCCAAACGCCACAGCTTTTCCAGCGATGACATGCTCTAATGGCCCACCCTGCGAACCAGGAAAGACACCTTTGTCGAACTTCTTGCCCAAGTCAGCGTCGCGAGTCAGAATCAGACCGCCGCGAGGCCCGCGCAGCGTTTTGTGAGTGGTCGTCGTGACGACATCGCAGTGAGGTACGGGGTTGGGGTGATGACCCGTCGCCACCAGTCCGGCGATGTGGGCGATGTCTGCCAATAAGTACGCTCCAACTTCGTCGGCGATCGCCCGAAATGCTGCGAAGTCGATCGTGCGGGGGTAGGCGGAGAAACCGCAGACGATCAGCTTGGGCTTATGTTCGAGGGCTAGGTCGCGGACGCGATCGAAATCGATGCGCTCGGTTTTAGGGTCTACGCCGTAGTGAACGGGCTTAAACCACTTCCCGGAAAAGTTCACCGGAGAGCCGTGGGTGAGGTGACCGCCGTGAGACAAGTCCATCCCTAAAATCGTGTCGCCTGGCTGGAGCAGCGCCAAGAACACGGCGAAATTGGCTTGCGCGCCGGAGTGGGGCTGAACGTTGGCGTGAGCCGCACCAAATAGCTCCTTTGCCCGGTCGATCGCCAGTCGTTCGATGCTGTCGATATGCTCGCAGCCGCCGTAATAGCGCTTCCCAGGCAAGCCTTCTGCATATTTATTGGTCAGTACTGACCCCTGCGCAGCCATCACTGCCGGGGAGGTGAAGTTTTCGCTCGCAATCAGCTCTAAATGCTGGCGCTGGCGCTGCAACTCCTGGCCGATAAACTCGAACGCGATCGGGTCGGTTTCAGCTAAAAAATCGAGATTGGTGCGTGCTGCCACAGCCATTCCTTGACACTCAACCCGAACATGCTAACACGTCTTTTTCGAGCGCTCCGATTCCCAGAAATGCAGATGGAATCTGGGATTGAGCGATTTCAGAACTCGACTTTCAGCCATTGCAAACCGTAACATTTTCAGTCAGGCGGGCTGCGGTATGCTGAGGGGCATCAATGTCTCGTAAAGAGTTGGGTTGCATGGCTATCACCGAAGCTCAGATTTTCGTCATTTTGGGTTGGTCTCTCGTTCCGGCGTTCTTGGCTTTGTTACTCGGTTCGGCACTGGCGCGCTAGGCGATGTCCTGCGGCTGAGTAGGCTGAGTTTAGTTGAAGCGCGATCGAAAATGCTGCGTTTTTGCGCGAGGCTGTGGGGTGACGAAAACCTTGCAGCCTTTGCTTTTGCCGGTAGCCCCGCCCCGAATTTTCGGATTCAATAGGCGGCAGACGCTCCAAGCTAGTTTGGGGTGATCGCGGTAGTGAAGGAGAAAACGCAGTGCAGCGTCCGGTCTCACCCTCAGCCAGCACGGGGCGAGTAGTTTCGCATCCCGTCCGACTGCCCCCCCAGCAACTTCGCCAACCGCGATTCAACGCGCCATCTGCGTCGAAAGCCTCATCTTTCGGGACTTCCTCGGTGAAACCTGTTTCGCTAAGACCTGCCTATGTAAGTTCTAAAATTGCGGGTCGGACAGCCCCGACGTGGCGATCGCGGCGTCATGAGTCTCGCAAGTCCGGGGGCGATCGCCCACACCAACTCGCGATCGCTCCTCAATCGTTTGGGGCAACAGCAAGCGATCGCCCACACCAGAGTTCGGCCCGCCAAGATCGAAC
>JBCBTL010000585.1:0-2512 GCA_039818705.1 Cyanobacteria bacterium J06639_1 | reverse complement strand
ACTCCCTATCAGAAGCAGATTTGGGAGCGCTTCCAAATTCAGGCCAGCTTCAGCATTGCCATCATGCTCGACGGGAAAGCCTGGGGCTTGGTGGTGGTGCATCAGTGCGCCGTGTCTCGTCTCTGGCAAGAGTCGGACGTGGCGTTGATTTCGCAGTTGGTGCTGGAACTGACGGTGCGCCTGCAACCGCTGCAACTGGCAGACGCGCTGGAGCGTAAAGACAATCAGGCCAAGCTGCTGACCAAAATTAGCGAGCGAATTCAGCGATCGCGGGATGAAAACGAGATTTTCCGCACGACGGTCATCGAATTGCGCAAGTTCTTCAACTGCGATCGCGCAGTGGTCTATCGCTTTTACGAAGACTGGAGCGGCGAGGTCGTGGCCGAGTCGGTGAATGCGGGCTGGGTGGCGCTGATGGACGAGCAGGAGCGCGATACCAGCATCAAAGACGAGCTGATGTCGAGCGATCGCTGTTCGGTGAAAGAGTTGGGGTCGCCCAAAAAGCGGGATGCGGATACGTATCTCAAAGAGAGCGAAGGCGGCATTTACAACCAGGGCACTCGCTTCCGCCGCGTCGATGACGTGAATGCGGCTGGGTTTAGCGCCTGCTACCTGGCTTCGCTAGAGAAGTTCCAGGCGCGCGCCTACGTGAACGTGCCTCTGTTTCAAGACGGACGCCTGTGGGGCTTGGTGGCGATTTATCAAAACTCCGGCCCCCGTCGCTGGCTGGAGAGCGAGTGCGAAGCGATGGTGCAAGTCGCGTCTTCGTTAGGTTTAGCGCTACAGCAGGCGGATACCCGCGCGGCGCTGGAGGCGATCGAGCAGGAGCGGGCGAAAGCCTCTCAGCGCGAGCAGGCCGTAACTCGGCTGATCGAGCGCATCACGCAAGCCACCGATTCGGTGAGTATTTTCCGGGCGGCAACGCAGTCGATTCGCCAGCTTTTGGAGTGCGATCGCGCGGTGGTCTACCGTTTCTACGAAGACTGGAGCGGTGAAGTCGTCGCTGAGTCGGTCGCGTCCGGCTGGATGTCGATTATGGACGAGCAGGAGCGCGACAGCACGATTAAAGAAGAGCTGATGACCAGCGATCGCTGTTCGGTGAAGCAACTGGGGTCGCCCAAAAAGCTGGATACCGATACGTATTTCAAGGACACCGAGGGCGGCGACTACGTTCAGGGCACGCGCTTCAAGCAAATTGACGACGTGTACGCAGCGGGTTTCTCCCCCTGCTATCTGCAAACGCTGGAGAAATTCCAGGCGCGGGCTTACATCAACGTGCCGCTGTACCAGGGCAATCGGCTTTGGGGCTTGTTCGTCGTTTATCAAAATTCCGGGGCACGCACCTGGACTCAGGACGAGCTGGACACGATGCTGCAAGTGAGCGGCCCCCTGAGCGTGGCGCTGCAAAAGGCCGAAGCTTTCGAGCGGTTGGATGCGAAGTCCGACGAAATGGCTCGCTCCGCCGATCGCGAACGCGCCATCACCCGCATCGTCGAGAAAGTTACCCAAGCCACCGACATCATCAGCATTTTCCGCACGGCGACTCAAGAGCTGCGCCAACTGCTGGAGTGCGATCGCTCGGTGGTCTACCGCTTTTACGAAGACTGGAGCGGCGAAGTCGTGGCCGAATCGGTCGGGACTGGCTGGGTATCGCTGATGGACGAGCAGGAGCGCGATGCGTCGATTAAGTCCGATTTGATGACGAGCGATCGCTGTTCGGTGAAGCAACTGGGGTCACCTGAAAAGCCGGATGCCGACACGTATCTGAAGGAGACGAAGGGCGGCACGTACACCCAGGGCACGTCCTGCCGTCAGGTGGACGACGTGTATGAAGCGGGTTTCTCCCCCTGCTACTTGGAATCGCTGGAGAAATTCCAGGCGCGGGCGTACATCAACGTGCCTCTATTCCAAGGCGATCGCCTGTGGGGTTTGCTGTGCGTGTATCAAAACGACGCGCCTCGGGCGTGGCAGCAAAGCGATGCCGATGCCCTCATGCAAGTGAGCGGCCCTCTCAGCGTGGCTTTGCAGCGGGCGGAAGCGATCGCCAGCTTGGAGGCCAAGTCTGCCGAAATGGAGAAAGCCGCCGAGCGCGAGCGCACCGTATCTCGCATCATCGAGCGCATTAGCGAAGCCAACGAAATCGGCAGCCTCTTCCGCACCGGAACCCAGGAAATTCGCCAGCTTTTGGAATGCGATCGCGTGGTGGTCTACCGCTTCTACCCCGACTGGAGCGGCGAAGTGGTGGCCGAATCGGTCGCCACGGGCTGGGTGTCGCTGATGGAAGAGCAGAACCGCGATACCTCCATTAAGAGCAATCTGATGTCGAGCGATCGCTGCACGGTCAAAGAGTACGGCCAACCCGCCAACCCGGACTCTGATACCTACCTGAAGGACAACAAAGGCGGCATGTACAATCGCGGCACTCGCTTCCGCCAGGTGGACGACGTGCACGATGCTGGGTTCTCACCCTGCTACCTGGAGTCGCTGGAGAAATTCCAAGCCCGCGCCTACA
>JBCBTL010000584.1:0-2517 GCA_039818705.1 Cyanobacteria bacterium J06639_1 | reverse complement strand
ACCTCGGGCTGCAAAGCTACCCGCTCAGCAGCTTCGAGCGAACCGACGAAATTCGATGTGGTCTGGATAAGCCCTGGAGCAACCCGCTCCAACTCCACCTGCACTCCTTGGGGAGCCGCCGCCATGTCGGCGGGAGGTGCTTCATTGCGCCCGCGCGCGAACCAAAACCACCCCATTCCACCCAAAACACCGACAAACAGCAGCGCCCACAGCCAGCCGAGACCGCCAGTAGAGCGATCGCGCAGGTCGAGATCTGGCTGAGCGACATCCTGTTGCAAGAGAGCTTCGTTGCGAGCTTCGGAGGCATCCATGAGAGCAGTTCGGGTAAAGAGAAGTGGAGCTAACGTGCGAGCTTTACGAGCGAAGAAATATGAAAAAAACATTCACAACTACCCGCCATTCAAACGTGCCGATGCCCGTCAGTCCTGCGGAATAAGGTAGATCCTCTACAGAGCTGACGGTCGCAAAAGCTGATATCGAGAGGGTTACGGGCAATACATCTCCTCCCGATCGAGAAAAATCTCGGAGCTTGTGGCAAGCGATCTAAGGTGCCGTCTCGGTGGAATTAACGTAGTGACTGACCGTAGTGCGATCGCCTCGCCCCCAATCTTCGTTCAGTCATTGAGCGATCGAGGTGTCGAGTAGTATGGCTGGAGGAAACGGTACGAGCATGGACTGACAGGGAGTCAATGGGAGAGACGTGTCTACTGTGAGCTCTCCACAGGAAAGAGCATGAATAGCAATACGGCAAACCGCCAACGCAGTCGGGATAAGTGCGTTATGATGCCTTAAGTCCTGCGATGTTGGTGACTGCCTGCATTTTTTTTGATCTATAACTTTCGAATCATTAGGGCGGGAGTTCTTCGAGACGAGCAGTATGCCGGGGAGTTCGAGCGTTAGCTCTAGCGTCTGACCTGGAAACTATCGAACCGAAGCCGAACCCTAGACTGGTAACCCCAGGTCGAAAGATCCGGTAAAACGGCATGGCGGGATGAAAGTTTGGAGAAGTCCACCTCTACGGGGGTGGATTTTTCGTGTTGAGGGGCGCGATCGCTGTCTTTTCCCCCTCTGTTAGGCTGGAGCGCGATCGCTTCACTCCCGCTCTTGAATGCTCCTGTCCATCACCCAAACGCAACCGCCCGCGACTGATTTGGGCTATTTGCTGCACAAGCATCCGGATCGGGCGCAGGTATTCGAGTTGCCGTTCGGGCAGGCGCGGGTGTTTTATCCCGAGGCGAATCGCGATCGCTGTACGGCTACGCTGCTGCTAGAAATCGATCCGGTGTCGCTGTCGCGCAAGAAGTCGAAGTACGACGGGCGACCGCTGGCTCCTTACGTGAACGATCGCCCGTATGCTGCGTCTTCATTTTTGAGCGTGGCGATCGCCAAAGTATTCAGCACGGCGATGTCTGGGCGATGCAAGCCGAAGCCGGAGCTGGTGGAGGCGCGGTTGCCGTTGCAGGTGGAGATTCCCGTACTGCCGTGTCGGGGTGGGGAAGGGCTGCTGCGGCAGTTATTCGAGCCGTTGGGGTATCGGGTTGGCGCGCGGGCGGGGGAGCTGGACGCGCAGTTTCCCGAGTGGGGGGCGAGTCCGTATTTGGCGGTGGAGTTGCGGCACGATGAGGTGCGGCTGGCGGATTTGTTGAGCCATTTGTACGTGTTGATTCCGGTGTTGGATGACGACAAGCATTACTGGGTGGGGGACGACGAGATTGAGAAGCTGTTGCGGCACGGGGAAGGCTGGCTGCAAGAGCATCCGGCGAAGGAAAGCATTACGCGGCGCTATTTGAAGCGACAAGGACGACTGACGCGGCTGGCGTTGGCGCAGTTGCGCGATGACGAGGAGGAGACGAGCGATCGCCTGGACGCTGCGACTCAAACTGAAGCGACGCTGGAACGTCCGCTGAGTCTGAATCAGCAGCGCATCGCTTCTGTGGTGGACGTGCTGAAGCAGCGCGGAGCCAAGCGGGTGGCCGATTTGGGCTGTGGGGAAGGGAAATTACTCAAAGCTCTCTTGGCCGAGCCGAGTTTCGAGGCGATCGCCGGGGTTGACGTGTCTCCTCGGGTGTTGGAGAAGGCTCGCGATCGTCTCCATCTCTTTCGATTGCCCGAACGCCAGCGGGACAGACTTCAGCTTTGGCACGGGTCGCTGATGTATGCGGACGAGCGGTTGCGAGATTACGAGGCCGTGACCGTAGTGGAAGTGATCGAGCATATGGAACGCGATCGCCTGTCTACGTTCGAGCAGGTTTTGTTTGAGGTGCAGCGGCCTCAGTTGGCGATCGTAACTACGCCAAATCGCGAATACAACGTTCGGTTTGAGAGTTTGCCCGTTGGAAAGCTGCGCCATCGCGACCATCGGTTCGAATGGACGCGGGCTGAGTTTGAGAGTTGGGCGAAAGGGGTGGGAGAGCGTTGTGGTTACCACGTTGAGTTTTATTCGGTGGGTGGTGTGGATGAAGAGGTGGGGGCTCCGACGCAGATGGGAGTATTCAGACGGGTGTAGGTTGCCAATAC
>JBCBTL010000583.1:0-2525 GCA_039818705.1 Cyanobacteria bacterium J06639_1 | reverse complement strand
AACAGATGACCCGTTTTGGTCGATAAGAATTTCAGTATTTTGGACAGCAAATCTGAAAGTCTTTCTGCAAGGGGCTTTCAGGGATTCTTCAAAACGTTCAATACCCCCCGTCTTGGAAATCTCGTCCGAAACTACCAATCCTGAAACCTCTGCGTAGAGCAGCTTTCAGAGCTTATCGACCAAAATGGTTCCATTACTATCTGAACACCGATTACATTAGCGAGGCCAGTGTAATCCAGTTCCCATCAGCTACAGAGCGATCGGTCGAAATTAGCGAATCTTCCCCTCAAGCTCCACAACCCGCTCTAGAGGCGGTATTACAGGCGGTCGGCCCTAAGAAGTTTGAGCGGCTCCAAAAAGATGAAAATAACAAACAACCCGATGAAAATGACTCGACCGATTTAGAAACAAGGGTGAGGCAAGCGGTCGGCGAGGACTGGAGCGACACCTTAGCTCGCGCGATCGCTCATCAAAACCCAGAAACTGTTGAGGATGCCTTAGCCGCATTGCTTCAACAACGCGATCGCACGACGGTCATCAATCCAGGAGCGTGGTTAGCGTGCGCCATTCGAGCGGCGTGGAAGCCTAATGCTCAGCCTCAGCCGTTATCTCAGCCATCACCTCAGTCAGTCTCCGTTGCTGCGATGCCTGTCACCTCTAAGTCCGAAGTGAGTGTGCCTCTTGAGCCTCAAGCGCCCGACGTATCAGCCGACGGATTCCCTGAGTGTGTGCGCGATGCTCTAGTAGCGCTCAAATCGTCTCGCCAAGAGAAGGAGAGAAAACGGCTGTTGAACTTAGCTGCCCCGCCTGACCGCTTCAGATGAGCAGCGCGCCTGCTCCTGTGAGTTCAGCTATCGACTCCCATTAAACTCGCCAGTAAAGGTGCAGGTATCGCCGGACGTGTCTGAACCTGAAAAATTGAATGTCAACGCATCGCCCGAGAGAGTGCCCGTGCCCGATGCCGTTGACGTGCTGTCAAAAGCACCGTTGACCTGCAGCGTGCTCTCAAGAGAAGCCGTCAAACTGCCGCTGGCATCGACGGTACCGCTGACCGAGCCCTCAGTCGTGACGGTTGCTCCCCGGATAGTCGTCTGCCCAGCAAGCGTGCCGGAATAGTTGGCACCGGTCTGTGAATTCAGGTTGAGCGTGGTAGGGAAGCTGTAGAAGCCATCATCGACTGGGTCTTGGCAATTGGAGAGAGTTTGCGTCGTCGTTCCGGTGTAAGTACCTAGCAGGTTCGCTGGCGGCTCGGGTGTCGGAGTGGGTACCGGGGTTGGTGTGGGGTCGGCTGAGCTGAGAAATAGGGCACCGTCTTGAGCGATCTCGCTGGCCGTGAAGTTCCCACTTGGGAATAAAAAGTCAGATTGGGCAGCAATGGTTTCGGTTGTGCGCTGATTGACTGGAACCTGTGTTGCAGCAAGCACGACGACAGCATCTGCAAACTCAGGCTGTGCGCCCGTGTTCGTCGTGAAAAAATCTGCGTTGTCAGCGGTCGGTAAGGGGCCGAGATTGCTGAAAGTGCTATCAGGAAATAAAAAGCTAGCCTGAGCTGCGATGGTCTCAGCCGAACGCTGGGCGAGTGGAATTTGCGACGTCGCCAGAACCAGCACGAAATCATTGAACGTAAGAGCATCAGGGTTGCTCTCAAAAAACAGCGAGACAGATTGGGATGTTGAGGCACGAACGCTGTCGTTTTCGACCGATGCGCTCTGGGTTGCAGTCGGGACGGTATCACTACACCCAGCTCCCCACACGAGGATGGGGGCAGACATCAATAACAATCGGTGAATCTTCAAACGAGAGATGTGACCCATTGCAGCTGCACTCCAGACAACGCCGCCATTATCCACGCTTTCACAATTTCTCGGGTTGTTCCTCATATGTGGTTTGGTGACACGTGTCAAAGCTTCTGATGTGTCAGGCAAATGCCACTCATTCTCAACAGTGAGGGGATTTACCCATACCTATCTCTTATCTGACACACTTAGAACCTCCAGAATGACTTCACCAAGGGGGATTGAGCCACTTTGCTCGATAGTCCATGTAGTGCGTCGTTATCTGGACTATGCAAGGGCTTCTTAATGACTTGCTTAGATGGCTGCAGATAACCTTCGCAATGCAACAGGATATCTCGACAGGGCGCTCCAAGTGGATTCTTTATCTAAAAACTCTATCAATACTCCAGACAGTTTTTGATGACTGACGAAGGAATCAGAATTTCAGCTCTTATCCTGACAATTGCTTGGAGTGTTGAACTATGTACATTCTGAAATCACAATTATATTCAGTAATCTCGAAAGTTTGTCCTTATCAACATCAGATAATCCGAGCAATGATGGAACAGAAATAAACAGCTTCTTCTTAGCTCTACTTACAGCAACATAATTGATCCTATGTTCTTCTTCCTCAAATTTTGGTTTAAGAATAAAATCTAAATCCGACATGCTTTTGAGAATCAAAATAACATTATCAAATTCATCACCTTTAGCTTTGTGTATAGTTCGGTTAAAACTATTGTCTTCGGT
>JBCBTL010000582.1:0-2526 GCA_039818705.1 Cyanobacteria bacterium J06639_1 | reverse complement strand
GTGAGGGCAATCGCGCGCGTCCCGTGCCATCTGTGCCATTAGCTCGGGATAGAGCCAGGTGTAGGCGGGATGTACGGCCAGTTGCGCCACGTGGGGCTGCGTGCCCGATCGCGAGACTTTCAGGTTGTAATACCCGATCGCGGCTTTGCGCTGCGGCTCTAACACGTAAGCGCGAATCCGTTCGGTGTTGCTGACCGACTGCTGTAACGATTCAATACCGCGATCGAGCAAGCTGGAGCGGAAGTCGTCGGGATGGCGATCGTACACCTGCCGGACGAGGGGCGGCATCGAGGCGTTGTCCAACTGGTAAATCAGGGGCGCGTCGCTGTTGCCCACGGGTAACAAATTCGGTAAAGATGGCTCGCGATCGCGCAATTCTGCCAATTTTTCAGCCGAAATCGACCAGTTCGTCACCTGCGCCAGGGGCTGGAAGCCGTTGCGTCGATAGAGACTCATCGCCTCTTTGTTGTTGATATTCACCTCCAGCATCCAGGTGTGGGCTTCGCGGAAGTGTTCCATGCAGTGACGCAGCAAGCGGGAGCCAATGCCCTGCCGCCGAGTTTGGCTAGAAACGGCTACGTGATCCACTCGCCAAGTCGTGCGGGCGCGGTTGAAGGGAGACACCTGAATCATGCCCACCACTTCGCCATCGCATTCGGCCACGTGGACGGTGAACAGGTTTTGAAAGCGATTGGGAATGAGGCTGAGGGCTTTGATGGGGCCGTACCAGCGGCGCATCCGCTTAATTTGACTGTCGATATCGATCGCGCGATCGCCGTATTCTTCTGCAAACGCCTCGCGAAACAGCGCCTCCACCGCATCCAAGTCGCCGCGCTGAACGGGGCGCAAAATCGGCTCGGCATCGTCGCCAGGAGCCTGAGTGGACGCGGATTTAGGAGGAGACTGGGTCATGATGAAAAAGAAGTCATGGTGAAGAAGGCATCCAGACGCGATCGCGCAATGTTCGACAGGTTCCGCAAGCTGCTCCAGTGCTGCCCGAGCGACCCGCTACGCCTGTTTGGGTCGAAGTTACACCTATTTGGGTCGAAGTTACACCTGTTTGGGTCGAAGTTACACCTGTTTGGGTCGAAGTTACACCTGTTTGGGTCGAATGAGCACGATGGGAGTCTGCTCGTCGGCGTTCCCGGCGGGGTTGTCGAGCAACGCTTCAGCTAAAAACTCGCGGTTAATTCCTTGAGTTGCTGCCAGTATCTTAACTTCCCGCAAATCGTTCGCGTCCACAATCGCCGTTTCAATTCCAGTTTCAGCCCTCAAGCGATCGACCGTATTTTGGGGATCGAGCGGCCCCAACACGATGAACTGGTCGTAAGGAGGCAGCGATCCGGTCACGTCATCGATCAGCGGCGCTTGATAGCCCGCCAGCGCGTAAAACCATCCCCCCTGACCGATCGCTTTCCCCAGCGCCCCCACGATCAGCGCGAACGTAACGCGCCAGCCGTTGGAACTATCGATCAGTGACTGCAAGCTGTAAGGCCCCTGCAAACTGGTCTTCTTCGGAAAAAACTGACAGAGCGTGCGCGCCAGCAGTTGCGGCTGTACGGCAGACGGATGGCGAAAATTCCCCTGCACGATCGCCAGCGCCGTCTCCGCCAGCGCCAAATAATCTCCCGGCTGCGCCCAAGGCTGTACGTATTGCTCGACGATCGCTTTGAGGTCGTCTTGCTTGGTGAGCAGCGGCGTGCGGATGGGCAAGCGTAAAAATCCTTTTCGTTCGCGCCAGTCGCTTTCCTGCACGGGAACGGGTTCTTTCAGCGCGAAAATGATGTGTTCGGACTTGAGCTGCCGCAATTTTTTGCCGTACTGGATGAAATCGATCCGCAGCCAGCCCGACTTCAACTGGTCTAACCCTTCTCCCGTCAGTTCGATGCCGATTTTGACCGGAACGGAATCTTGCGGCATCATCACCGCCGCCAGCCAGTAGTTGTCATCGCGAGGATTGTTGGGATCTTCGTGTTTGATGCGGGTGCGAATGCCGTCGAGACTGCCATCGCTGAGCAGCCTTAGATGCGGCTCGAAGTGGCTGGCCGTCACTTCAGACTTCGTGCTGAAATTCTGCATCCGCAGCAGACCGTTAATGCGAATGCACTGCGGGTCGGAGCGATCGACGTGCCATTCATCCACCAAGCATTCCAACCGATCCGGGGGTTGGGCATCCGCCCAGGCAACCACCCCCCACACAACAGTGGTGATGCTAGCAACGACGATGGCAACAATGACAGCAGCGCTCATAGATGATTTCCGCCCGAAAACGTGGTGACCGAAGCACCCGGAGGCGCCTCTGTGAAATGGTATGGTGCCATAGTATCCAGGGGGAGGCGAATGCGGCTGCGCGTGCCCACATCCTCAGATTGCGATCGCCTTTCACCCCCATCGGTCAACCCCATTTCGGAGTCGAACTCGTGAGCGCGATCGCCCCCAGCCTCTTAGAAACCCTCGCCCCCCAGCTCGTCGATGTTTCCATCCAGGCGGGCAAGGCCATTCTGGAGGTCTACGGCCAAGACGATT
>JBCBTL010000581.1:0-2530 GCA_039818705.1 Cyanobacteria bacterium J06639_1 | reverse complement strand
ATAAATGCGGGCGATTTTTTGGCCCGTTGGAGACAAGTCGTCGCTATGCACCACTGGCATCCGGCTGAGCGTCACTATCGGTCAGCGTGTCTTCGGCGGCTTCCTCCTCGAATTCATCGGCCAAGGCTAACGTGCCGGAGCCGCCCTGGCGATCGCGCCACCACACCAGCAGCGTACTGGCAATGAAAATACTGGAGTACGTCCCGCAGATAAATCCCAGCAGCAATGCCAGCGAGAAAAACCGTAGCGTTGCGCCGCCGAACAGAAAGATCGCCAGCAATGCCAGCACGGACGTAAGTGAGGTGTTGACCGAGCGCCCGAAGGTTTGATTCACCGACACGTTCACCACTTCGGCAAACGTGACTTTACGACTGAGCATTTTGCGACTGTTTTCGCGAATGCGATCGTAAATCACCACCGTATCGTTCACCGAAAACCCGACGATGGTGAGCAGTGCCACGATGAAAAGACTGTCCACCTCCACGCCAGCCGTTAAACCGAGGATGGCAAACAAGCCTGTCACGATCGCGACATCGTGAAACAGCGCGGCGATCGCGAAGATGGCGTAGTCGAACTGAAAGCGAAAGCCGACGTAGACGATAATCGCGGTGAAGGCCACGAACAGCGACAGCAAGCCCGCTCGCAGCAGCGTCGAGCCGATGGTGGGGCCGACGGTTTCATCGCGATCGCGTCGGAATTCGCCCACTGTTTCTCGCAAAGTGGCTTCGATGCGGATCTGCTCTTCGCGGGCAATGGGGGGCGTGCGAATCAGAGCTGTCTGCGGGTTAGAGCGATCGATTTGGACGACGCTGCTGCTGCCCGCCCCTTCTTCGGTTAGCGCCGCTCGAACCTGTTCAGCAGTCACGGGTTGCTCGAACTCCAGTTGCAGCAGCGTGCCCCCCGTAAAGTCCAATCCCAGCTTCAGCGGCGCGCCGAGTAAGAAGATCGAGACGACCATCGCCACGATGCCAGCCGCGATCGCCGTCCCGGAAATGCCAAACCAGGTTTTCTGCCGTCCGACAATATCGATCATTTCGCCAACTCCGGCGTTACGCCAAAAATTTCCGGTCGCCGCAGCGACTTACTCGACAGCAGAATCAACAAAAACGTGCGCGTACAGGTGATAGCCGTGAAGAAACTCACCAAAATGCCGATAGCCAGCGTTACGGCGAAGCCTTTCACCAAGCCCGTACCCAGCCAAAACAGAACGCCACACGCGATCAGGGTCGTAATGTTGCTATCCACAATGCTGCTGAGGGCGCGCCCGAATCCTTCTTCGACCGATTTGTAGAGGGAGTTACCGCCGCGCAATTCTTCGCGGGTGCGCTCGAAAATGAGGACGTTCGCGTCTACTGCAATACCGATACTGAGAATGAAACCGGCAATGCCGGGCAGCGTCAGCGTGACTCCGAGCAATTGGAACAGCGCGAAAGTGGAAGTGGCGTACACCAGCAAGGCAATATCGGCCATTAATCCTGGAATGCGGTAGTAGACCAGCATGTAGATAAGCGTCAAAACCAATCCGCCAATGCCAGCATAGAGACTTTGACGAATGCTTTTTTCGCCCAGCGTTGCCCCTACCGTGCGGTTTTCAATCACTTCCACGGGAACGGGAAGCGCCCCTGCTTGAAGTTTGATGGCTAGATCGGCAGCGGTTTCTGCGTCGAAATTCCCGGAAATGACCGCATTACCGCCGGTAATCCCCAGCCGAGCGAATTCAGCGCCCACTACGGGCGCGCTGATCAGGGTGTCATCCAAAAAGATGCCGATCGTCCGCCCCGTCCCGGCGATATTTCTCGTTAACTCCGCAAAGCGTTCCGCCCCATCGCTGTCGAACTCGATCGCCACTTGCCAGGTCGCCCCTGCCTGAAATGGCGCTTGCGGAAACGCATTGTTCAACTGAGCGCCCGTCAGCCCAACCCGCTCGAAAACAGCGTCGGGGTCGTCTCCTGCGGTGGGCTGGCCGAGTTCGTTGAGGAAAAGCTGCGTATCGATGCGCTGCTGGCGAAATTCCAGTTGCGCCGTGTCGCCGAGAATCTCGATCGCTCGTTCGGGATCGTCCACCCCTGGCAACTGCACGAACAGTCGATCTTCACCGCTACGCTGAATCAGGGCTTCTGCCACACCGAGGCCGTCAATGCGCTGCTGCACCACCGCTTCCAATCCCACCAGTACTTCTGGGGTAATCGTGGTGACCTCTTCAGTCGGGTTTGCTTGCAGAGTGATTTGAGTCCCGCCCTGCAAATCCAGGCCGAGATTGACCGGGCGCGTCAAAATCGAATAGAGCGCTCCGGCTAGAACGATGACGATGATGGCGATGCGCCAAGCGAGTTTGCCCATAGACGAGCCTGCGACGTGAGGAGAACGAGCGATCGCGCGATCGCACTCCCCATCCTATCGGCTGAGGTTGCGGCTTGAGAGTTTTTCCTCAGAGTTTCACCAGGGACGATCGGGAGAGGTTTATCAGGATCGGGTGAATCTGAACACGGGGCATGTGGATCGGGAGGCGCTGGAGGCGAACGGTGCCGAG
>JBCBTL010000580.1:0-2530 GCA_039818705.1 Cyanobacteria bacterium J06639_1 | reverse complement strand
AACCAGTTTATTCCTCTCTTCGCCAATGTCGTTGGTCAACCGCGTCGCTCGCTCTATCCCAAACTCTTGCAACTAGTCTCGACTCCCATCGTTCCGCTTCGTCCAGCACGCATTGAGCCGAGGGTTCGTAAACGCAGACCTAAGGCTTATCCCTTGATGCAACAGTCACGTCCCATTCTCAAACGTAAGCTAGCTGCATAGTTGAGCTTATTTCAGCGCCATTCGACTCATAAGCCCTTGGTCACGTATTCAAATCACGTCTGTGCCATTCCAGTCACAAAGCCAAATACAGCCCCAGGAGCCTTTCAGGGGGCTGTTTTGTGTATCTCGGGCAAACCTCAGCTAGCCTCAGCAGACCTCAGCAAACCTCCAGAAACCGCAGCCGATTTAAGTGCTTATGTAAGTTCCCGGCTAGAGTACTTAAAGTGCTGGTTTCAGCAGTGAGGTTCATGAAACTTCGTGGGGGCGTGATTGAGTCGGGAATTGCTGGATAAGGCCAATCAGAAACTCAAGAACGCGCGGGTGTCGTTAAAGGCGATCCGTCGTTCGGGCGATCGCCTGTGGCTGTACGTGCAGGGGACGTTTCCGCCCAAGCCAGGGTCGGGCAAAACGAAATGGCATCAGCAGAGCATCGCGACGGGACGGCAGCTCACTAAGATCGGGGTAAAAAGCGCGATCGCGATTGCACAGCGAATCGACGCTCAATTAGTAGAAGAGATGTTCGATTGGAAGCAGTGGGCGAACGTCCGCAGCAAAGACGAAAAGGATTTCACCGCTGGCGACTGGGTGGATTCGTTCAAACAGGACTAGGAAGCACGCAAGGCTCGCGATGAGAAAACGTGTGGGTACGTTACATCACGGCATTGCCTGCTCTGTGTCGTCACGCGGGTTTGCAGATCGACCTGAGCGGTATCGTCCCCCGAACAGTCGCAAAGCGGTGAACCCGCGCGATTTGCCCTCGGATGTAGAGATAGAAGCCATCATCGACGCGATCGCCGATCCATACTGGCAGAAGATTGCCGAAATCTACGCGGCGTTCGGCATTCGGACAGGCGAGATTGTCTATTTGGGTGTGAGCGAATTACCGACGCTGTTGGTAACGGGGGGCAAAACAGGGAAACGTCGGGTGACGGGGGTTCATCAGGAATGGATTGTCCGTTAGCACCTGGCTGAGTGGCCGGGATGGCCGGGCGATCGAAAGGATAAGACGATGGCAGTGGACAAGAAATTCAAGAAGCTATGCTTGCTCACTCCCTGCAACTTCCGTCATTGCTATGCGGGTAGGATGGTGCTCGATTACGGGATGTCGGCATTTCTCGGAGCCAAGATGATGAGGCATACGGAAGACGTTTACAGACGATTTAGATCGTGTTTACTGAAATTATTAAGGTAATTCTGTTTCAAGTTTTCGTGGCGGTCGTGCTGCTGTATTTGAGCCTATTCGTACTCATGGCGGGCGGGGCAATCGCAATCGGAATTATGAGCTTTTTGACGGGATTCGACATGGTCTATCCTGCCCTCGTTCTGCGGAGATTCTTAACGGAAAAGAAACTCGGCGATCTAGGTAAGAATGCTTTTCTGATGGCTAGTTTTGGTATTTCGACATTTATTTTACTGGCGTTCCTACTCGTAAATCTGTTCGCCATCCCTGCCGCAACCGTTGGCGAGATGCTCCGCGTTCTCGCGATGCTGCCCGCTCCGAAGTTTCAAGAATGAAGGGTCAGAATTCTCTCTGCTTCTTCCCTCGAATTCTTATCAGAAACTACCTTAAAAAATAGAGGAGAAAGCAACACTGCTTCCTCCTCTAGATGATGTCTTAGCCTGCGTTATGACCGGGCTTAGATGCCGCCCAAGTCAAGCTCGCCACTGAGAGCGCTGATGTTGATGGTTTGCACGCTGAGCTCGTTGGCTTGAGCCGTCGCGCGATCGACATCGTCAGTCACGTCGGAGAAAAAGATGCTCTCACCAGTGAAAGCAATGCTTCCACCAGTACCAATGGCAAAGGCTTGAGTTGCACCAACTGCAGTATCTGCAGTCAGGCCAGAATCGGTTAGAGCACCTGCGTAAGCTGTGTCTTTACCAATTGCGGCAGCTACAGATGCCTCCGTCACTGATTCGCCATCGAGGATAAAGGAGGCTGCACCAGCGATACCACCTTCACCAGCCAAAGCTGCGGGAACGAAGCCCAAGGCACCAGCAGCCACCGCAGATAAAATTGCAACGTTCAACTTCAGATTCATTAGGCCAACCCCTTTGGTCGTCAGATTGTTTTCGGCTCAACCTAAAAACATGAGGTCGAAACCATTAATATTTTCCGATATATGGGTAAGATATTATATTCTTAGATGTGCAAAATTTAGAAGAAAAATTATTCTTTAAGATCGAACAAGATGAACTCGTCTCAAAAAAGCACCGACTCTCTCTTGATATGAGATTGAATCGATGCTTTCAAGATTTATTCAGTTTGATGATTGAGGGGCAAGGTACTCAAACAGGCATTTCGTCCTCGAAGAGAGAAGTAAGCTCTGTC
>JBCBTL010000579.1:0-2533 GCA_039818705.1 Cyanobacteria bacterium J06639_1 | reverse complement strand
CTCATTCTTTTGAAGCCATTCTCGGCAAGAATAGTTTGCGCATCTCGCGTAGAGCTTAAACGCCGGGTTTCTTCGAGTTCGATCGTTGTGGAGGAAGTTTTTCGAGTCCCAGCGCCAAAATTGCAAGGGTAATGCATGCGATGCCGAACCACTGACGCGTTAGCAAAGATTCATCGATCGCCACTGCTGCCGCGATCGCCGTAAACATTGGCGAACTCGCTCCGATCAAAAATGCGGGCGTGACGCCGATATCGCGAATGCCGAAATTACTGAGCAAATACGAGACGGTTGCTAGCACTGCCATCACCGCACTGCATATCCAGAGGGGCAACCAGGCTGAAGATGCCACATCGAATGTGAGTGCGGGCATGGCGAGGCCGCCCAAGATAGCAATCGTCAAAAACGTCGATAGCGTGAACGGCACGGGATGGAGAGATTTCAAACTCACCTGCGCCAAAATGCCATGCACGGAAAAGATTACCGCCGCACCTAACGCCGCACCGACGCCGACGCCGATGTTGCCACTCCCTGCCCCCGCGAATCCCGGACTTGCGAGCGCAATGCCTGCCGTCGCGATCGCCGCCGCCCCCGCTCGCAAGCGCGTAAACCGCTCGCCGAAAATCCAGCGCGTTAGGACAGGGGTGAAGGCGGGATAGAGAAAGAAGATCGCGATCGCCACTCCCGCCGAGAGATTCGCCACCGCCGTGTAGAGACAAACGAGCGTGCCGAAGAGCGTGACTCCGCTCCCCAACACCGACAACAACAGTCGCGGCTTTGACTTCAGATCGCGCAGCTCGGGGAATGTTTTCGGGTACAGCCAACGCGCCAACGGCACCATCAGCACCATCATCCAGAGCGATCGCATCCACAGCAGCAAAAGTGAATGATCGAACGTTGCAGGCAACAAGCCGCCGACGCGATCGCCTCCAAAAAGCTGACTTTCGGAAAACATTACCCGCAGAAACACGTTCTGCACGGCCAGCATCAGAGCCGACGCGATGACGAAGCTGCGTCCCCGCAGAATGGGATTCATGGTCGAGCGCTTGCAAATCCATCTCACCCTATCGCGTATCGACGCTCGCGAAATGAGGCTAAGGCGAGAGGCGATCGCTTAACCTGCCAGCTAGAAAAACTGTCCGTTCAAAAGCTCGCAAACAGACCCACGAGCAAAAAGATCGTCCCGACTGAAGCAAAAAAAATCGGGACGAAGATGGGATCGCGCGCTAGGGCGCACTCACCGGGATCGCGGGGGTTATAAAGAACGTCAACCACAGCTCCAGGCCGATTCCGCTTGACCAGCGTCGCCGCATTGCCAACGCTTCCCCGACTGACCGTAAATCGATCTCCCCTGTATTCGACACCGTTCACCCTGTACTGGTATTCAATCTCGATAAAATCCTCGTCAATCCCCGCGATCGCGCTGGAGATGACGCGACCTTTCACAGTCTTCCATTGAGAAGTCTGCTGATTTTTCAAAAAGATGTTGGCTCCAGCCAGGATGGCCAGCACACCCAATAAGCAAAAAACGAGACGCGCCCAACCAGGCATAAACGGCTACCCCTTTACGAAAAAAGTGTACCTCCGGCTTTGCCTCCTGCTGGCTTTGCCTTCCACACCCGCCATGATTAACGTCTGACCGCGCCCCGTATCCAACCTGACTCCGTTCCGGACTGCGACCCCAATGACAACTGCAGCGGCGAATCGGCGATCTAGGTTCGCGATGTCGCCCTCAAACATCATTGATTGTGATTTTAACTACAAGACTTTGGCCTCCTGCACTTTACATTGAGTCATGTTTTTTAGGTAAAGCCGCCGAAAAGCACGCAAGACGTTTCATCGCGTCCCGTCCAGATCGTCTAATCACAGCCTCAGTCCGAAGGAAGTTTGAAGCCATGTCCCAGCTTTTGACCGCTGAACTCTTACAGTCGCAGTATGCTGACGGTCGTCGCAATTTCCAGCACGTCGAATTGATTGGCGCGCTGCTGTCGAGCGTTGAGCTTCAAGGCATCGACCTTTCGGGAGCGAATTTAGTTGGAGCCGATCTTAGAGGTGCGAATTTAGAAGGGGCTTCTCTCGCGGGGGCTAATTTATTTGGCGCAATGTTACACGCGGCCAGGCTGGGGGCGTCCCTACTCGAAGGTGCGAATTTGCAGCGCGCGCAACTGGAACGCGCTGACCTTAAATATGCTACTTACAACCAGTTCACTCGGTTTAGCGATAACTTCGATCCAGCGGCGGCAGGTATGCAGCAAGGGGGAAGCACCGAGGTCGAGACTGACGTTCCAGCTTCGCAGTGGATGTATCGGGGTCGTCGTCCTGCCAGCACAGTTGTATCTGCACCCTCATCCACTACGGCCAAACCTGCTGCGTCAGCCTGGATGTATCGCGGGCGATTGGTCACGAGCTAGGCGGCTCGCGATCGCCTACAGCCTCATTAGCTCTGCCAAGTTCGCTGGCAGGGCTCATTGCGTATCGGGCGAGACTTCCGCAAGGAAACAAGATCGTTACGCAGGCGATCGCAAATCTTTACATT
>JBCBTL010000578.1:0-2449 GCA_039818705.1 Cyanobacteria bacterium J06639_1 | reverse complement strand
GCTGCAGGAACTCGTCGGACGAGAGATTGAGGTCGCTCCTTCTAGTTCTGCTGCGAAGAAGTTTTTAAGATAAGTTTTTAGCCGAATTTGAATCGCAGTCAAGTCAGATTTTTTGAAGTTCGCGACGCACTTTTATGGCAGATCTGTTTTGGTGCTTCTTCGCATTTTTTTTGAGGCAGTATGCAATTTTGCTGTCTAGAGTAACATTTCCCAGTAGGATAATCGCGGATGCGAACTGTGAGAGCTGGGCGCGATCGTGAAGATATTGATAGTGGATGACGACGATCGCCTTTCTGCCGTCATAGCTGAAGCCTTGCGCGAAGCGCATCACACGGTAGAAACGGAGGTTGATGGCAAGTCGGGCTGGGAGTTGTTCGAGGCCAGTCCTTACGATTTAGTCGTGCTAGACGTACTGCTGCCTGGACTCGATGGCGTTCGCTTCTGCCAACAACTGCGATCGCGCGGCTACGAAACCCCCGTCCTCATGCTGACCTCCCGCGATACCAGCCAAGACAAAGTGCTCGGCCTCGACTCTGGAGCCGACGATTACGTCGTCAAACCCTTCGACCTGCCAGAACTGATGGCTCGCATCCGCGCCATGCTGAGACGCGGCACCTCCGCCCCACCTGTATTGCAGTGGGGGCCGATGCAGCTCGACCCGAGCTCCTGCGACGTTACCTACAGCGGCCACCCCGTCAAACTCACCCCCAAAGAATTCAGCCTGCTAGAGCTATTTCTGCGCAACGCCCAGCAGGTATTCAGCCGCAGCGCCATCCTCGATCGCCTCTGGACGTTTGAAGACCCCCCCAATGAAGATGCAGTCAAAGCCCTCATCAAACGGCTGCGCCAAAAACTCGTCCGCGTTGGAGCCGCACCCGACGCGATCGAAACCGTCTACGGCCTCGGATACCGCCTCAAATCGCAAGCCTGATGCTCGACTTTTCTGCACTCACCCCCGAAGGCGATCGCCGCGCTCGCAAACTCTACCGCCAGCTCCTGGTTTCGTACCTGGGCGTCACCACGGTCGTGTTCGGCCTCAGCGCGATCTCCGTCTACACCTTCGCCTCCTACAGCCTGCGCCAACAGCTCCAAGCCGAACTGCTCGTTCTCGCCGAAACTGCCGCCCCCAGCCTCGACTTAGCCACCACCCAATCTGAATTTTTCGCTGCCAACACCGACCACTGGCACGCCCTCGAACAGCACAGCCAAAGTTTGGAATGGTACGACGCGAGCGGCGAGCTGCTAGTGCGCGAAGGCAAAGTAGTCCCCAGCCTGACCCTGCCTGCGGGCGAAACGCTAAACCTCGACGGCATCATCCAGCGCGATCGCGATCGCCAACTCTACGTCGCCGTACTGCCCGTCTACGAAGCCGACGAACTCGCAGGCATCGTCCGCGCTAGCGAAGCAGAGCGCATCGTCGAACAGCCGTTGCAAAATCTCGCGGCAGGCTTAGCCATTGGAGGCGTGCTCGGGCTGGGGGCGATCGCCGCAACGGGACTGGGATTATCGCGCCTCGCGCTAGAGCCGTTCTTGCAAAGCTACCGCCGCCTGCGCCAGTTCACCGCCGATGCCTCCCACGAAATTCGCAGTCCGCTCGCGATCGTGCAGGCAGCCAACGATGCCATGTCCGGTCGCGCCGCGTCAATTTCTGAGGAACAACCTGCTGAAGAACGGGCATCAGAAAGCGATCGCGCCGACATGAATCGCATCCGCAGTGCCTCTCACCAGCTCCAGCAGCTCACCGAAGCTCTGCTCCAGCTCGCCCGCACAGATGAAAACGTCGCCATCGACATGCAGCCCCTCCCCCTGCACGAACTGCTCGAAGATTTAGTGGGTGCCTTCGAGCAGCTCGCCCGCGATCGCGACATCCAGCTTTCCCATACCCAGCTCGACCCCGTCACCGTGCGAGGCAACTCCACCCAGCTCGTTCGGCTTTTTACCAACCTGATCCAAAACGGCCTCAAGTACACCTCTCCCGGCGGCTCCGTATCGGTATCCCTCCAGCGCGCGGGACGCACCGCGATCGCCTCTGTCACCGATACGGGTGAAGGTATTTCTGCGGCAGATCTCCCCCACGTCTTCGAGCGCTTCTGGCAAGCCGATCGCGCCCGCTCTCGCCAAGCAGGAGGGCTCGGCCTCGGCCTTTCCATTGCTAGCGACATCGCTCGCCGCCACGGGGGAGACATCGCCGTCCGCAGTCAAGTCGGTCGCTGCAGCACGTTTGAAGTCAGCCTGCCCGCGATCGCTCCCTAGTCCCGCATCCTCAGAACCGGCGCTCCCGCCCTGAAACGCCTATGTCCACCCCGAAACGCACCCGCACCAAAGCCTGCGAGTCCTGTCAGCAGCCTAGCGATACCCTCTACCGAGTTCGCTACGAGTCGCAGCCTTGGCTGCTAGTGTGCGAACTCGGTAGAGGGTATCGCTAGGCTGCTGACAGGACAGATCGGAG
>JBCBTL010000577.1:0-2537 GCA_039818705.1 Cyanobacteria bacterium J06639_1 | reverse complement strand
GAACCGATTATCGACAAACCGGGCAAAGGCTCGTTTTACGCCACCGATTTGGACTTGATTCTGTCTCGGCGCGGCATTCAAAACGTCATCCTGACGGGCATCACGACCGACGTGTGCGTTCACACCACCATGCGCGACGCCAACGATCGCGGCTACGAATGCCTGCTCCTCTCCGACTGCACCGGAGCTACAGACTACGGGAACTATCTCGCGGCGTTGAAGATGATTGAAATGCAGGGTGGGGTGTTTGGAGCGATCGCGCCTTCTGCGGCATTGCTGGAGGCGATCGCGTGACTGCCACTGCCCCCCCAGCCGTCACCATCGACAGCGCCCCTCCCGAGCTGGAGGTAGTGAACCTGACTAAGACTTTCGGCAGCTTCACTGCCCTCGATCGCGTGTCGATGACCCTCAAACCGGGGACGTTCCACGGCTTATTGGGGGAAAACGGCGCGGGCAAAAGCACGCTCGTGAAATGCGTAATGGGGTTTCACCCGCCTACCTCGGGAGACGTGGTGATTGACAAGCGATCGCGCGCGATCCGCAGCCCAAAAGATGCCCACAGCTACGGCATCGGCATGGTGTACCAGCACTTCACCTCCGTCCCGGCGATGACCGCAGCGGAAAACCTGGTGCTGTCTCGCTACGACAGTCCGTTTCTCATCGACTGGAAAGCTGAAACGGCAGCACTCCAGCAGTTCATGGCGGCTTCGCCCTTCCGCGTCCCCCTCGATATCCCCGTCGCGCAGCTCGCCGCCGGACAAAAACAAAAGCTCGAAATTCTCAAGCAGCTCTATCTCAAATCCCGCATTCTCATCCTGGACGAACCCACGTCTGTCCTCACGCCCAACGAGGCGGATGAAGTATTGGGGCTGCTGCGCGAAGAAGTGGCGGCGGGCAAGCTCAGCGTTCTACTCATCACCCACAAGTTTCGCGAAGTGCAAGCGTTCGTGGATGAAGTCACGATTTTGCGTAAAGGCATCCTGGCCGGGGGCGGTCGCGTTGTCGATCTGAGTATTTCCGATATGGCCGCGATGATGTTGGGGGAGGCGCGCGAGCCGGAGCGGGTGGATAAAGAAGGCGATCGCGCCCATCCCGTTCTCGAAATCCGAGATCTCCACGCCAACAAAGACAACGGCCTCCCCGCCATCAAAGGAGTCGATCTCACCGTCCATTCCGGCGAAATCGTCGGTATTGCGGGAGTATCGGGAAACGCGCAGCGCGAGTTAGTCGAAGTTCTCAGCGGTCAACGACCTGCGACGAGCGGAGAAGTCCACATCGACGGCAAGCCCTACGGAGCCACCCGCGCCGAAATGTACGATCGCGGCGTGTTCGCCTTACCCGAAGAACCGCTGCGCAATGCCTGCATTCCCACCATGAGCGTGGCCGAGAACATGGCGCTACGCACCTTCGATCGCCCGCCCCAAACCCGAGCCGGGATCTTCTTAATCCTCAGAGCCATTCGCAACACCGCCCGCACGCTCATTCAGCAGTTTTCCGTTAAAACCCCGTCGCCAGCTACGCCGATCGCGCATCTCTCGGGAGGAAATATTCAGCGGGCGGTGCTAGCGCGGGAACGATCGAGCGATCGCATTAAACTCCTGATTGCGGCAAACCCTTGTTTTGGCCTCGATTTCAACGCCGTCGAATATATTCGTTGCCAAATCGTGAATGCTCGCAATCGCGGCGTAGCTGTCCTGTTGGTTAGCGAGGATTTAGACGAGCTGATGACACTGAGCGATCGCATCATCGTCATTAGTGACGGCCAGTTTACCTACGAAAGCGCGATCGACGACGCGGATTTCGAAGCGATCGGGCGGAGCATGGCAGGGCACTGATGCTTTGAAATGTCACATTACTAACACGGAACTCGTCGTGCCTCTGTACCTCTCGTCATCAAAGATCTCAAGGAATTGCTCGCGATCGCGGATCGCATTATGGTCTGTAGTGACGGTCTTTTCACTTACGAAAGTGCCATAGACCTCGCGGACTTCGATGCAATCGCGCGCAGCATGGTGGGCTACCCATGAAATTTCCCTTCGTCCTGTACGACTTAGCCACTTTGGGCGATCGCTGCGACGGCCTCTCGTGGCATCCCTTTCACCCCGGCGTCGAAATTCATTACCTGTATCAAACCGAATCGGGCGCAGCGGCGGCCTTGTTGCGCTACCAGCCCGGAGCTAGCGTACCCGAGCACTTCCACACTGGCCACGAACACATCTTCGTGCTCTCGGGCAGTCAATCGGATGAAAACGGGCGCTACACCCGAGGCACAGTTGTCATCAATCCGCCCCACACCAAACACAGCGTCACGAGTGAAAATGGCTGCATCGTGTTGGCCGTTTGGGAAACTCCCGTGGAACTATGCCAGTAATCCGCGCTCAACCCTACGACTTCGAGGTTCCTCTCGACGGCATTGCTCTCGTGTCGATTGACATGCAGCGCGATTTTCTTGAAGAAGGAGGCTTCGGGACGGCGTTGGGAAATGACGTAACTCCGCTACAGGCGACCGTCCCGAGCGTGCAGCAACTCTTGCAGAC
>JBCBTL010000576.1:0-2537 GCA_039818705.1 Cyanobacteria bacterium J06639_1 | reverse complement strand
TAACGATGCGAGGCGATCGCGGCGGTCGCGCCAGTTTTCAGATCGTGGGCGTGACTCCGGATATTGCCATGCATCGTTACCCGCAGCACGTCATCGGCCTTCAACTCGCGATTGACTCCGTTGAATGCTGCTTCGTAAATCTTGGGCTGGCGACCCAATCCCGCCAGGGGCTGTGCCGACTGAGAGGGCAGCGGGCGCGCGATCGGCGTAGCGCGAGGCGCAGGAGGATTGGCATCGGAGACTTCGGACACTAACGACGGATTGCCCGCAATGGTGAAGGGAAAGAGTTCGCGATGGCGCACCCCGAACCCGTTTTTACTCATCACCACCTGCACGAACGGACGGTCGGCTCGATCCCCGGAGGCGATCGTGTACGTGCCTTCGTATCGTCCCGGCTGAGTTTCGCGCATCGTCACGTTGCGAGCCACGCTACCCAGGTCGAACTGAGCGAATCCACCTGGAGTGCCCTGAATGGCAACGGCAAAAACATCGCCCGCTTCGAGATCCCGAGAGGGGTCGATGCGAATGGCCGTGAACGTGGGGTAGCCGTCTTCGCGGATGGGAGGCAATGAATTGCGCGGCGCACTTTCAGGTAATGTCGGCCGCGTTGCATCCGATCTCGTCACATCCGATCTCGTTACATCCGATCGCGTCACATCCGAGCCCGTCGGGGCAGGTTGATTCGGGGCAGGGCGGGTTGGGTTCGGTCGCGTTGGTGCTGCCGCTGTGGGGGGGGTGGACGTACTGCCTAGGGTGAGCTGTGGTAACTGCCGCTGCACGCGAGTGCTTTCGCCGTTGCGAGAAATTTGAATGCTGACCGCAGGATTGGCGATCGCGTCGCTCCCCGTGACTCGATACGAGCCGCGATAGAGCCCCGGTTCGACCTCTCGCATTGCAATCTGACGCTGGGCGATCGTGGCGCTAGCTCGCGAGCCTGCGGTTGCTCTCGCCTCAACCACCACTTCCCGACCAGCGGGAACGACCCCCGATTCGGGTTGGATGCGCGTGGCCAGAAGTTCTGGCTTTTGGGGTTGGGCGGGAACAAGCTGCGCGATTGGAGGTTCGAGCGATCGCACCCGTTGGCGGTAGGCCAGCGCCTGGTGCAACAACGCCGCTCCTTCACCGCGACTGAGCACTAAATTCGCTTCAATGACTGCAGGATCGGGGACGTTCAGCAGCAGTTCGGCCTGAGCCGCCATCGCAATGAACGTCCGACCGACCTCGGGTAGCCCCGCAGTATCGTTGTACAAATCCATCCAGCGATCGATCTCGGCTTCGTTGGGAGTAGGAAGCTGCAACACGCGAGCGAAGATGGCGATCGCCTCTAGCTTCGTCATGTCCCCTTCAGGCCGAAAGTCATTGCCGTCGTAGGTGCGCATCACGCCCGCCTGCAACACTGCCTGTGCCGTCCAGTAATCCGGCGTGTCGGCCTCAATATCGGCAATCTGCACGACGCGAGTAGGTTCGGCGGCGTAGCCGAAAAACTCAGTCAGCCATTGGGCGAACTCGACGCGGGTTAGCGTTTGCGCTAGCGACTGACGGCGCAGCACGAGATCCGTTTGGGCTTCTAGGGCTGTGGCATAGTCTTCCGTCCAGGCCAAACGTTGCGGTAGCGATTGCGCGAATGCCGGTGCGGATATTCCCGGCAAGCGGAGGGCACTAGGGGCGATCGCCATCCCCATCAATCCGACACTTAAAGTGCCTACACCCAGAGACAGTGCAAACATTCGACGGACGACCTGACGTTTCATAGCAGCAGCCACGGCTCCCTAACCATTGCTGCCAGCTTATCTCAGGACTTTCTGCCCCTCCATAGGCAGATGAGGAGGTTGCGATTCGCCTTTGCGTACTGTTTCCCTCGAACCTACGTGTTGGCTTTTGCGCGCGATCGCTCGTTTGCCTTTTCATTTCAGTTCAGCGTTTCGGTTCGTCGTCCGACTGAGACATCCCGTTTAGTGGGGCTGTTTCTCTAATGGGGCTGTTTTTCTAAAACGAAGATGCTGCCTTCGTTGCCGCGCCCGATACGCAGCGTTTCATCTAGATACGTGATATCGAGCCAGCCCTTCTGTTCTCGATCTTCTGGAAAGGTGATTTTGAATCCGGGTATTTGCTCGGGTTGATTCTCCAGTAAATGGATAAACGAATCGACTTGGTAGTTGGCGATCGCCTGAGAAACCACCATGGCTTGATGAAACGTGACCTTAACTCGCCGCTCGGAAACGACTGCAAACGAAGCGCGAACTACAGCCAGTCCCCCCAGATAGGGCAATCCGTTTATCTCAGCGACGTTGCAGACGAATCCTTTCTCTGCCTGGATGTATTGGTACATGCCGCCCACCTTAAATCCCGGCAGAGTTTTGCCCAGGCGCAGCAGCTCTTCGCTGCTGGTATAGAGCGTCAGCCAGTTCCCCGTCAACAACTCAGCGGCGGCGGTCGTTTCGGGGGTCGGGTTGAACGCTTCGAGCTCGGCAGCGCGCGCTTCTACCTCCGCCGACAAAGCCGGTAACCCCGAGGGCTTGGGGGCGCGGGCGATCGCC
>JBCBTL010000575.1:0-2539 GCA_039818705.1 Cyanobacteria bacterium J06639_1 | reverse complement strand
TGAAATCATCGATCCGTTTCGTCCTGTCTTCGATTTACTCAACTCTGATACGAAATTGCTGACCCAAATTGGGCTGGACTTTTTGTTCGACCAAGACGGCGATCGCAAAGTCACTCTCATCGAGCTGGCGGCAGGATTGTCAGGACGTTCGATTGACACGAGCTTTTTCAAAGCGATCGAGAAAATTGACGATCTCAATCAACAAATTCGCGAATTGGGCAGCCAAGCTGGGGAGATTTTGCTCGACTTCGGCTCGTTCGATCTACCCAACTTCGATGCTACGGGAGACGGTGACACCAGTGGCATAACGCCTCGTGCCAAAGGCGCGATCGCCAATATTGGAAACGCGATCGACAACTTGCCGACAAGTGGAACGACGGGAAGGCAAAGAGCGATCGCCAAAGGTTTCACCGATGACGGCGATTTCGACGTGCCTGTCCTCACCGATCCTTTCACGGCGTTGGGATTGCTGCTGGAAACTCCCGATACGAACTTGTTCACCTACGACATGCCCGAACTGGCGGTCGGATTCGAGATTTCGCGCAGCTTCCCCATTTTTGGCCCCATCAGCGGCTTGTTGGAAGGGCAGTTCGAGCTTTCCACCGATTTGGGCTTTGGATACGACACATTCGGCCTCAATCAGTGGAGCAACGATGGCTTCGCAATTGAATCGGCGGACTCGATTTTTAATGGATTTTTCGTTAGCGATCGCGCCAATGCCGACGGCACCGGAGCCGATGTCAGCGAACTAGCATTACGAGCATCTCTGGCGGCTGGAGCTGGCCTTGACGTATTGGTCGCGTCGGGATTTTTGAAAGGGGGGATTCAAGGCATTGTCGGCATCGATTTGGTGGACGTAGGCGAAGATGACGGCACGGATGACGGCAAGATTCGGGCGTTTGAAATTGGCGATCGCCTCGACACCCCTTGGGAACTATTCGACATCAGCGGCACGATTGAAGCGTTCCTCGGCGCGGAGGTGAACTTCTTAGGCCGCACGGTGTACGACAACCAGTTTGCCGCGTTTGAAATCGCTCAGTTCGGCACCGGACAGGTCTCCAGCGGGGCGAGCCGAGCCATCGACGGGGCGATCGTGGCCGGACAGGTGTTCTTCGATGCCAACTTTAACGGCATCCTCGATTCGGGCGAGCCGTTCGCCTCCACCAGCGAAGACGGTACTTTCAATCTCGACATTCCCAAACCCACCTTCGACACTAATTTCAACGGTGTTATCGACCCGTCCGAAGGCCGTATCGTCGTGGCGGAAGGGGTGGATACGTCTACATTCCTCGATCGCGAAACTCCCATGTACTCGCTGCCAAATTCGGCGGCAGTTACGCCCCTGACCACGCTCGTTACAGTGGGCGTACAGCGCGGCACGAGCGCGGCGCAAGTGCAGGCACAGCTTAAATCCAACCTCGATTTGCCGGATGTCGATCTGCTCAACTACGACCCCCTCGAAGCGATCGCCCAAAACGAAGCTGACGGCCTCACCGTCTTCGTGGAGCAGGTCAAAGTTCAGAGCGTCATCGACCAAACCACCAGCCTGCTCCGAGGCGCGATCGCTGCCGACAATCAAGCCGCGATCGCCCGCTCCGGCCAGCTCGCTAACGCCACGACCGACCGGGAGATTGCGGAATTCGCGATCGAAGCGGTGGCCGACGCACTGCTTCAGGACGCGCAACCCACCGCCGCCCGCGTAGACTCGCCTAGCTTCGACCTCAGCAACGCTGCCACCGTCGAATCGATTTTGCAAAACGCCGCCACCAAAGCCGGGACGACGTTAGGAGAAGACGTATCCTCGGGAGCCGCCCAAATCGTGGCCGAGGGCAATCAGGATCTCGATGCTACGGTTCCCGAGTCGGTCACGGCTGAGGAGATGAGCGACGAAACGTTTTTCACCACCCGCAGTCGCAACGCTAGCGATCGCCAATTCCTCTCTTCCGGCAGCACGTCCGCCGACCTGCAAGCGTTGGGAGGGGGCGAGATTACGTCGGAAGAAGCGATCGCCAACAACACGGGCGAATCCGTGGACGCGCTGATCGAAAGAGAAGCACTGGGCGGCGAACCCGGTCGCATCCCCGATATTGCCGATACGACCCGCACCGCTCGGGAAGCCCTGACGGTGCAAAACTCTCAGTCTGGGAATCCCGAGGCGAACGGGATATCCGGTGGGTTGCAGAATGACGCGATCGACGGACGGGGCGGAGCCGACATCATCGCGGGCGAAGCGGGCGACGACGCACTTTCCGGCGGCGACGGCTCCGATCTGATCCTGGGCGGTTCTGGCGATGACATTCTGGAGGGCAATGGGGGCAACGACGCACTCCTGGGCAACTCGGGCGATGACGTGCTCGACGGCGGCGCAGGGGTCGATACCCTCGAAGGCGGGTCGGGCGAAGACACCCTCGGCGGCGGCGAAGACACCGATTTCCTCTACGGCAACGCCAGCAACGACCTCATCTCCGGCGATGAGGCGAGAGACTTCCTCTTCGGCGGCTCGGGGGATGACATTCTCGACGGCGGCACGGGCAACGAT
>JBCBTL010000574.1:0-2540 GCA_039818705.1 Cyanobacteria bacterium J06639_1 | reverse complement strand
AAATTCTTGTCGGGAGAAGCTGAAGTCCAGTCTGCCACGACTACAGCTAGCGCTACGCAAGTTCAAAGCGCTCCTAGTATCGGCAATTTGCAAGTTCGCGGTGACGTTTCATTTGGTACGGGGTCGGCTCAGCTCGATGCTACGGGTCAACAAACCGTCGATCGCCTCGTGGAGGAACTGCAAGAGTTCAACGCTCAAACGATAGCGGTGCGCGCGATCGGGCATACCTCAAAAACGGGGTCGGCTGCATTCAATCAGCAGCTCAGTCAGCAGCGCGCGCAAGCGGTGGTCGATCGCCTCAAAGCCAAAGGCATTACCCACACGATCGTGGCTGAGGGGCGCGGATTTAACGAGCCGCTGCCGAATATTCCTCCCACCGATGTTCGCAATCAGCGCACGGAGATTCGCTTGGTACGCTTGAACGCTAGAAATTAACGTGAGTTCGGAATCGGGAAGAGGCAATGCTTTCCGCTGAATCAACTTCAAACCCAGCTTCAGCCATCCGCCCGTAACCAATCTAGAAACCTTCTGTTGCCACGCGAACAACTTCTGCGAGACCTTCGAGCCTCAATAGCAAGCCCAGCAATTGAGCGTGCGTCGTCGCTCCCGCTCCCTGAGTCTGAGCGAAATGATGATGATTGTGATTGCTTTCCATCACTCGAACTACCGCGCCTTCAAACACTGCTACTACAACCAAGTCTGTTGCTACTGGTCAGCCGAATTCCCTCATTTGCCCAGCTATGGGCGCATTGTCGAGTGAATGCCCTCTATGGTGATGCCTCTGTGCGTCTACCTCGTCGTCAAACACGCATCGCCTCTCCAGCGGTCGAGCGACAAATAGAGGTACTTGAAGTGCAGCAGCAAAACGAGCCGACGGGAGAGGCCATTCTGACAGCGTTCCCCCGACCCGTGCTGGAGTCTATGATGAAGCATTTCCTCAAACCCTTCGCTCCTGGCGAAGATCGATTCGAGGGAGTGGCGACGAAGCCCGCTGAAAACGGCGTGCCGTATCTCGAAGAGGCGCTGTCTTATTTGGAATGCCGCGTCGAACAAAGAATGGACTGTAACGACCACTGGTTGGTCTACGCGATCGTCGAGACGGGTGACGTTCTCGACAACACGGGCAAAACGGCGATCCATCACCGTTCCACGGGAACCCACTACTAGACTCTGAGCCGTCGTCCGATGAGGATGAATCGAGCATCTCAATTCAGAGGGCACGGGCAGTCAAACTTCCGTCAGTCTCGCGCGAGCCAATCGTAGAGGCCGTAACCTATTTGGATGGAAATGGGTAGAAAGAGGAGCAGCTCGAACGCGATCGCGTGCAGACTTTGACTCACCCAGCCCAACGCTAGCGCTAAGAAGGCACTGCCACATTTCAGGCCGAAGCTTAAGTTGGCATCCGCCCATTTTTGGGCAGGTCGGTGGGAGCAAAATTCGACGATCGCCACTGACAACAAAGCAGTAGCAACAGCCCCAGAAAGCAGCATCCTGACGCGGGTGTCGGGCACTAAGTCGTTATCACCGATCGCGTTGAGAATGCCCGCTCCGGTGATGGCGATCGCCATCGTTAGGGGTAAATGGGCGTAACTCCACCCCAACCGCCACGCGATCGACGGTCTGAGGGTGGGTCGTCCGACCGAGTCGAAATAAATCCACCACAACCCGTAGGCGAGGGCGATGCCGAGAATACCCGAGATGGCTGTAGAAATCGTGAGGGTTTCTCGCGCGGCCAACCCCGACACGACCCCGAAAATGACTTCCCCTAGCACGATGATGACGAAGAGGCCGTACCGTTCGGGCAAGCGATCTCGGCTGAGTTTGGGCAGCTTCTTCTGTTGTTCGAGGGTGAAAGCGGGTGTCAGCATGTCGAAGGCTAGCCCTATCCCCCAACAGGCAAACCGCAGCGGCGGCGGCACGAAACAGGAGGCATAAAAGCAGCCGAAGCCCGCACTCGACCCGATGGATAAACGCTTGGCGATCGGGCGGAAGGTGGGATTGTGAATCCCGGCGTTCCACCAGAGGAGGGTTTGATACGTGCGGGCGATCGCGTAGGAAAGCCCGTAGCCGAGAGAGGTTGCGCCGAAGCCATCCCTCGCGAATACGGCCAATCCTGAAATGGGAATCATGAGGGCAAACAAGTTCAGACGATGCTCGACCCCTTCTGTTTCAAACCGCTCGATGTAGTAGGTTGAGCCGATCCACACCCACCACACGGGTAGAAACAGAACGACGAATTTTCCCAAGCTCGGCCAGGATACATCTCTGGCAAGCTGGGCGGATAGTTCCGCAATGACTACCACGAAATACAGATCGAAAAAGAGTTCGAGCCAGCTTACTCGGCGTTCGAGTCCTCGATCTTCATCGGCACGAAGGACAGGCTTTTGCCACCATTGATGCCTGGGCACGCTCGATTCTCCACCAACCCGTTCCATACCGTTTGTTAGATGTCATCAGGACAGTTTGCCCTGAAGCAAAGCATCGGGTTTTCCCCGCCGTAGATTGCACTTGGATGAGGGCGGCAATGACCCAATCCAGAT
>JBCBTL010000573.1:0-2548 GCA_039818705.1 Cyanobacteria bacterium J06639_1 | reverse complement strand
CGAGATCGATCTGGCGGGGATGGGGTTTGCGCTGGTGGCCGGAGGGTGTTGGGCGGGGGACATCCTGTGTGCGGAGCGGGCGGGGAAAGTGGTGCCGCCGGGGCAGGGGGTGACGCTGGCGCTGGTGTTTTCGACGCTGGCGATTTTGGGGTTGAGTGCGGGCGATCGCCTTTTGCAAGAATCCGCTGTGACGAGTGTTTCTCTCACGCCGCGCACGCTGCTGATGGGGCTGGCGGTGGCGATGCTGTCGTCTGGTTTACCTCTGGTGTTGGAGGTGGCGGCGCTGAAACTGTTGCCCGTGCGGATTTTTGGGGTGCTGTTGAGTTTGGAACCCGCAGTGGCGGCGGGGATCGGGGCGCTGTTTTTGAAAGAGACGCTAACGGCGAGAGTGTTGGGGGCGATCGCGTTGGTAGTCTTGGCTTCGGCAGGGGCATCCAGTTGTCGACCGAAAGCCGAAGCACCGCCGCTGGATGTCTGAAGACCGAATTCATGCAGACCGGATTTATGCAGTAGGATCTGTGGGCGTTTCACATCCAAGGTTTGCGCGAGCGATGGCGACTGCTGACACTTCACCCGAAATTCGACCCACGTTGCAGGAGGCGATCGCGATCGCGTTGCGCGACAGCGTCCGCCGTGCCAGTGAAGCGGGCAAGTTGGGCGCGCTGACTCCCGAGCAGGTGGATGAGTTGAAGCTCGTGGTAGAAGTGCCGAACGATTTGAGTAATGGCGACTACGCCAGTCCGAGCGCGTTGGGATTGGCGAAAGCCTGTCGGATGTCGCCGCGTCAAATTGCAGAGGCGATCGCGGCTGAATTTTCGCTTGAGGATGTTTCGACTAAAATTGCGGGGCCGGGATTTATCAATTTCCGCTTGGATGCAAAGTTCTTAGAGCGAGCTTTGAACGACTTGCTAGCGGCAGGAGATGATTATGGCAAAACTCAGACCGAAACCCCTGAAAAGATTTTGCTCGAATTCGTGTCGGCGAATCCCACGGGGCCTTTGCACGTCGGGCACGGTCGCTGGGCGGCAATTGGCTCGACCTTAGCGAATTTGTTGACTTGGGCGGGACACGAAGTCGATCGCGAATATTACATCAACGACGCTGGAAATCAGATGCAGATTTTGGGGCGATCGCTTCAAGTTCGCTACCAGCAAGTATCGGGTGAAGAAATCGAGCTGCCAGAAGATTGCTATCGCGGTACGTATTTGATTGACGTAGCGCAGCGATTGAAAGAGTCTGGAAAAATGTTGACGACGCTGCAAGAATTTACAGACTACGCTTATGATGAGCTGTTGGAGTGGCAACAGGCAACATTGCATCAATTCGGAACAGATTTCGAGCAGTGGTTTAGCGAGCGTCGATTGCATACGGCTGATGAGGAGACGCATCAAAACGCGATCGACCGGGCGCTAGCCGACCTGAAAGATCGAGATTTTCTGTACCGCTCGACCAAGGCTCGTCAAGACGAAGAAGCCAAGAGCGAGACTGAAGCTGTATTCTTCAAGACAGCAGATTTTGGCGACGATAAAGATCGCGTAGTCGAAAAAGAAGACGGCACGCGCACGTATTTAGCCGCAGACATTGCCTATCACCGCGACAAATTGAGTCGGGGGTACGATCGCCTTATTAATATCCTCGGCTCCGACCACCACGGATATATTTCTCGTTTGAAAGCCAGTGTCGGTGCATTCAACTTCGAACCCGAACGCCTTGAAGTCTTGCTCGGTCAATTTGTAAAGCTCTTTCGTACTAATCCTGAGACAGGAGAGCGAGAAGAAGTCAAAATGTCGAAGCGAAGTGGGAACTTTGTCTCGTTGAATGACTTGATAGACGATGAAGATATCGGTGTTGGGGTTGATGCTGCGCGTTGGTTTTTGCTAAGCAATTCGGCCAATACAAAGATTGACTTCGATCTGGATTTAGCGGTTAAGCAGTCCAATGATAATCCAGTGTTTTATGCGCAGTACGCTCACACCCGTTGCTGTTCGCTCATTCGCAACGCCACGGAAGCCAAACTCGAAGTCTCAGGCGTGGCTGCGATCGCGAATGCAGAGGGGCAGCTCGTCTTCGTAGAGCCGGAGGAGCGGGCGCTACTAACTGTACTTTTGCGAGTGCCAGACGGACTGAAAATGGCGGCTTCCGAACGCGCCACCCATAAAGTCGTGCGAATGGCGGAAGAGATCGCGATCGCTTTTCACAAGTTTTACGATCGCTGTCGCATTCTCGGTAGCGTCCTCGAAGAAACTCCCGAACTCGCCAAGGCTCGGCTGGCGTTGGTGGAAGCGACGCGCCAGGTACTTTTCAACTTGCTGAGTGGAGTGTTGTGCATTAGCGCTCCCACTCAGATGTAGAGAATGGCAGCGAGCGGGCGATCGCCTGCAATATTCGTGTGACTTGGCTCACTGCCCCGCAGCCAGGCAAGATTTACAGTAAGCGGCATCAGGAGTTGTCTGTCTTGATGTGGCGAGTTCGTCGAGAGTATTGGGTTGGTTCGCGATCGCTCTCGATTGGCTCGGTGCTTTGCTAGAGCGTCCAGTTTGGGGTAACG
>JBCBTL010000572.1:0-2548 GCA_039818705.1 Cyanobacteria bacterium J06639_1 | reverse complement strand
CTTTGCCTTTGCTCAGGGGTCTTTTGGGATCGGAGATAGTTTCCGTTTCTCTGCTGATACCGACCTTTTTGGCGAAAATAATGGGGGAGCTTTTGGTGATGTTCCTGCCATCTTCTCAGTGGTTTTGGAAGGAGGTGCCACTGCTTCAGCCCCCTTCAGCCAAATTAACGCCACGCGCTCTGAAGTGACGCTGGCCGTGGATGGTTCCGAGGCCGTGCCCGAACCAATTTCCACCATCGGAGCAGGACTCGCACTATTAGGATTTGGTAATGCTGCCCGCCGTCGCAAAAAACAGCAGTCCGCATAACCCTCCTTCGGCGACGTGCAAAGAGCGATCGCTTCCATCTAACTCAGCCGTCCCTCTTGTCGCAATCGTTAGAAGGGGGATTTTTCGTGACGAGCATCCAAACGCGAATTCCGAGCGCGAGAGACGTGAATTGACTCGCAAAGCTAGCGGGTAAGGTAGGGCTGGCAAGCGATCGCTTCTGTTAGTTTTGCCACTCGCGCTGCTTCCCATCGATAGGTTGCTATGACGAACGCTCTACTTTCCACTTCGCCAGCGCTGGAACTGCGCGGCCTCACGAAGTCTTTTGGCGATACTCGCGCCGTCCGCGATTTTAATTTACGAGTACCGCGCGGCAGTCTCTACGCGCTTTTAGGGCCGAACGGGGCGGGCAAAACCACGACGCTGCGCATGGTGACGGGATTGCTGGAACCGGACGGTGGGGATGCGATCGTGTTGGGGGCGAGTGTGGTCAGCGACCCGCAAACGGCCAAAACCGAAATGGCCTACCTCCCCGACGATCCGATGCTGTACGGCAAGCTGAAGCCGCTGGAGTATCTCGAATTCGTGGCGGGGTTATGGAATATGAACGCCCGCCAAGCGGAAGCCAGCGCCCAAAAGCTTCTGGAGTGGCTGAATTTGTGGGATAACCGCGACGATCTCACTGAGACGTTTTCGCGTGGGATGAAGCAGAAGCTCGCGCTCGCGGGAGCGCTGATTCACGAGCCGAAGCTGATGGTGCTAGACGAGCCGCTGACGGGACTGGATGCGGCGGCAGCGAAAGGGGTCAAAGATCTGCTAGTGGATTACGTTAATCGCGGCAACACGGTGATTTTCACCACTCACATCATGGAAATGGCGGAGAGGTTGGCACGTCGTATCGGCATTATCAATCGCGGGCAGCTCGTGGCTGAAGGGACGTTAGAGGAACTGCGATCGCGCAGTCAAGACGGCAGCAGCACCCTCGAAGATGTATTCCTCAGCTTGGTAGAGGAAACGGGAGTCGCGCAATGAAACCAAGCACACTCCCCTGGCGTCTCATAGGGATGTTCTAGTAGCTTACTCGCGTGCTAAGAGACGAGGGCTGGCATTGGGATACTGAGGGTTTGGTCTAAACGTTTCGGCCTACGGTGGGATTGTCCTATTTAGAGACGTTTGCATGGGCGATCGCCTTCTTTTCCTCACCGAACGGTTTCCCCCCGATATCGGCGGCGTGGCTGCGAGTGCGGGACGGATTGCGCGCAGTTTATCGGGGATGGCCTTCGAGATAGACGTGCTGGTGTGGACGCGCTATTTGCAGCCTGGAGAAATCCAGCAGGGCGATCGCGATGCTGTTGCCAAGGGGATGAGACTCTTTCGGTTGGGCAGGTATCGGCATTGGGATATGACGATGCAACGCACGCTAACCCTTCTGAATGGAATGCACGCACAGCATCCGTCTCGCGCCGTTTGGGGACATTATTTGTCTCCGGCGGGGTTTCTCGCTGTTTGGTTTGGGCTAAGTGCCAACGTCCCGAGTGTGGTTAGCGCGCGCGGGAATGATATCGATTTAGGAGCGTTCCCGCCGGGGGATTTTGCTCGCTTGCAGTGGACGCTGCAACGCGCCACCGCGATCGCCGCTGTCAGTCAAGATATGGCGGATAAGATTCGAGCGATTTGCGATCGCCGAGACGTGGAAATTACGAAAAACGCTGTAGATGGAGAGACTTTTGCACCCACCCTGGCGCTCTCTGAACGCCAGGCGTTGCGCCAGCAGCTCGGCATCGCTCCCGATGAAGTGGTACTGGGATTTTCGGGCGAATTGCGAGAGAAAAAAGGTCAGGACTATTTGTTTCAAGCACTGAGCGTTGTTCGGCGAGAGCGACCTGCTTGTTTGCTCGTTATCGGAGACGTGCGCCAGACGCGCGGCCAACGTTTGGCAACTTTTGCTCAATCTCACCCGGACGATGCGGCTCGGGTTGTCGTGACCGGGCATTTGCCTGAGGCGATCGCGGTGGCGCAACATTTACAGCTTTGCGACTATTTTTTAATGCCGTCGCTGTGGGATGGATTGCCCAACGCGCTGCTAGAAGCGATGGCCTGTCAACTCTGCTGCATCGTCAGCGATGCTGGCGGGATTCCCGAAGTCCTCACCTCTGGAAAGGAAGGCTTTATGTTGCCCGTTGCCCGAGTGCATCGCTTCGGAGATGCCGTGCTGGAATGCATGCAGCTCACTCCCGATCGCCGTCAGCAATTGGGAGAAGCCGCTCGCCTGCGAGTCTTGAC
>JBCBTL010000571.1:0-2554 GCA_039818705.1 Cyanobacteria bacterium J06639_1 | reverse complement strand
TGAACTGCCGGTGGAGGTGGGCGATCGCGTTGCTGCCGGAACGCCGTTGCTACAGCTCAAGCCCGATCGCACGCAGGCGGAAGCGAATGCTGCCGCCGCAAGTATCGCCCTGACTCAGGCTTCGAGACGCAGTGCGGAAGCGAATATTTTGACGCTGGAGGCCGACCGCGACAGCGCTGAGGCAGAGGTGGTCTTGCAGGAAGAAGAGTTCAGACGTACGTCGCTTCTGGTGGAAGAAGGCGCGCAGTCGCAGCAGGCACTCGATCGCGTCACTCGCGCTCGGTCGGCAGCAGTTTCAGCTCTAAACGCTGCGGAGAGACGAATCGAAGCGGCTCGCACTCAATTGGAGGAGATCGACGCATCGCTAGCTCAGGCGGAGGCGAATGCGGCTGCAGTCCAAACAGATTTGGCGGATTTTCAAGTGATCGCTCCGATCGCGGGCACGGTGGGCGATATTCCCGTCAAAGTGGGGGATTACGTCGAGTCCGGCGATATTTTGACGACGCTGACGCAGAACCAAACCCTGGAGTTGCGCTTGGCAATGCCAATCGAGCGATCGCTGGAATTGCGCGAGGGGTTGCCGGTCGAGTTGAGCGTCCCGACCTTGGAAGAACCGCTCGCGCGCGGTGCCCTCAGCTTCATTTCGCCCCGCGTGGATGCCGATTCTCAGGTGATTTTGACCAAAGCAGAGTTTGCCAATCCCGGTAATCGCCTGCGCGACGGTCAATTTGTGGAGGCGCGAGTGATTTGGGAAGAACAGCCGGGCGTGCTGATTCCGACTTCGGCGATCGCCTACATTGCCGGACAAGCCTTCGTATACGTCGCGCAACCAGCGCCGGAAGCTGTCGAACCTGGCGGGGCACAACAAATTGCCGAGCAGCGCCCGATCGAGCTGGGCGAGGTGCGGGGCAATCAGTATCAAGTGCTGGAGGGATTGCAGCCGGGAGAAAGCATCGTCACGTCTGGCGTGCTCAATCTCAGCAATGGCGCGCCTATCATCCCTGAAATCGAACCCGTTTCCCTCAGCCCGACGCAGTAAGTCTGTTGCGCGGCTGCGTTGTGGCTTACGCGATCGCTTTCCGGATGTCGAACCTACGGATGTCGAACCATGGTCGATACCAACACATCTCAATCTCAATTGGCCGACATTCAAGCTCAGCTCGGCCAGCTCAGCCAGCAGTTGAGCGCGGTAAACGCGCAGCTAACGAAGTTGGCGGAACTCCCCGAGCGCGTCGAGCGCCTTGAAGACCGCCTCGCGCTGGTGGGGGATATCGAACGGTTTGAAGGGTTGCAGCAGCACCTGGCAGCTGGGCAGTGGTCGGAGGCGGATAAAGCGACGATCGCCGCGATAGTTTCAATTGCGGGCAAAGAGGAACTCGAAGACCTCAGCCCCAATGACATTCGGCGGTTCCCGTGCGAAGACCTGCAGGTGCTCGACAAGCTGTGGAGTCGCTACAGTCATGGCCGCTTCGGGTTTGGGGTGCAAATGCGCCTCTATCTGGAACTGGGGGGGACGACGGAGACCTCGGCGGCGCAAAATACGGATTTGGTGGAACGGTGGGGCGATCGCTTGGGCTGGCGGGATGGAAACCGCTGGCGCAAATGTTCGGAGCTGGACTACAGCCTCAACGCTCCCGTGGGCTGCCACCCCTCTCGCTGGTGGAATTCCCCCTACGGTTCCAAAATGACGAACTATTTCCTCTATCGCCTCCTGACCTGCCAACAACGGTAAGCCTCCATGTTTGTCGAGACGTTCATCCGCCGACCCGTTCTCACCATCGTCAGCGCCATCATCGTGTTGATGGTGGGTCTGATCGCCATTCCGACGCTGCCAGTGGAGCAGTACCCGGATATCAGCCCCGTCCAGGTGGTGGTCACGGCCAACTACATCGGGGCGAGCGCGCAGGTGGTGGAAGAAACCGTCACCAACGTGCTGGAGCGCCAGATCAATGGCGTGGAGGGAGTGCGGTACATCAACTCGGTCAGCTCGGAAGACGGCACCAGTGGCATTACCGTCACCTTTCAGCAGGGCTACGACCTCGACTTGGCCGCGGTAGACGTACGCAACCGGGTCTCGCTCGCCGAACCCCAGCTTCCCGCACCCGTGCGCCAGACGGGGGTTGCCGTTACCAAGCAGTCCAACAGCACGCTGGTGGGGATGGCGATTTTCAGCGAACAGGAAGGGCTCTACGACGACAACTTCATCAGTAACTACGCCGACCTCTACGTCTTGGACGAGATCAAGCGCTTGCCCGGCGTAGCGGCGGTGCGTCCGTTTGGCGAACGTCGCTACGCCATGCGCCTCTGGCTCGATCCCAACCGATTAGCCAGTCGCGGCCTGGTGGCTCAAGATGTCGTCAATGCCCTCAACGAACAAAATATTCAGGTGGGAGCAGGGCGTATCGGTCAGCCTCCTGCACGCGACGGTCAGCAATTCCAAATCCCCGTTCGAGCGATCGGGCGTTTGCGAGAAGTTTCCGAATTTGAAGATTTAGTGCTCAAAACCGATACGGATGGCGCACTCGTGCGGCTGCGGGATGTCGGACGAGCCGAG
>JBCBTL010000570.1:0-2561 GCA_039818705.1 Cyanobacteria bacterium J06639_1 | reverse complement strand
AGCAGCAGCCAGCGCTCGGCAGCGTGAGACTCCTCAGACTCCAATCGCGATCGCTGGGATAGACGGCTACAGTGTTGAGTGGCTTGGAGCCGATTCATTACGATATTGCTCTTGACGGTTTAGTGAGGACACAGAGATCCTGACCTTGCCTGGATTCTAGGTCGCTAAACGTCTTAAGCAGCTTGAAGGCTGCTATGCCAACTTCGTTCCAATCTGGCTGAAATGCATGTCGATCGCCGCCATGAATGCTCAAACCTTGCTGAAGCGCTATGCCTCTGGCGAGCAAGATTTTCGTCGCATCGATCTGAGCCACATCGAGCTTGAGGGGGTTCAGCTCGTCAGTATTTGGCTGGACTGGACGATTCTGAACGGGGCGAACCTGCGCAGCGCGGTGTTTCTGGAAACGCACCTGAGCGGCACGTCGCTGTTCGAGGCCGATTTAACGGAAGCGATTTTGACTGAGGCCGATCTCTACAAGGCCAAACTGCAGCGCGCCAATCTGCATCGCGCGATTTTGTATCGAGCCAAAATGCGGCGTGCGATTTTGGTAGATGCCAATTTGAGCGAGGCTATTTTCTACGAGGCGGATTTGACGGAAGCCGACCTTGCCGGAGCCGACCTCAGCGACGCGCATTTTTTCAACACGCGCATGCCGGACGGCTCCATCCGCAATGATGCTTAGCTGACGAGCGGCGATCGCGTCGCTCCGTTTACCCGTCCAGTTTTTGCTTGACGAGCTGGTTAGCCAGTTTGGGGTCGGCGCGGCCTTGAGTTTTTTTCATGAGCTGACCGACGAAGTATCCCATCAGCTTAGTTTTGCCCGCACGGTATTGTTCGAGCTGCTTAGGATTGGCCTCGATAATCTCGTCAATCCAGGTTTCGAGCTGGCTGGTATCGGAAATTTGGGTCAAGCCTTTGGCTTCCACCAGCGCTTTCGCCGAACCGCCATTCTCTAGGAGTTCGGGAATGATGTCTTTGGCGATTTTGCTGCTGATGGTGTTCTGCTCGATCAGCTCGATCAGCTCGGTGAGCGCGTCAGGCGTGAGAGCAATCTGGGGGTAGCTGAGTTTGTGGGTGTTGATGTAGTTGGCGATGTCACTCATCATCCAGTTGGCAGCGGCTTTGGGATCGGCTCCTGCTGCAACCGCTGCTTCAAAGTAAGCTGCCGAATCGCGATCGTCCGACAGATAGCGACTGTCGTACACGGACAGCCCGTACTCGGTTTGGTAGCGATCGCGTTTCACCACTGGCAACTCGGGCAGTTGCGCGCCCCAGCTTTCGAGTTGGTCGGGGCTAACCCGCACGGGCAGCAGATCCGGTTCGGGGAAATAACGATAGTCGCTGGAACCTTCTTTAGTGCGCATGCTGATGGTGCGCTGGCCGTTTTCGTCCCACAGGCGGGTCTCTTGGAGGATGGGTTCGCCGGTTTCGAGGGCTTTGACTTGGCGCTTGAACTCGAATTCGATCGCCCGCTGAATAGCGTTAAACGAGTTCATATTCTTAATTTCGACCTTGGTGCCGAATTTCTCAGTCCCAACGGGGCGAATCGAGATATTGACATCGCAGCGCAGCGAGCCTTCCTGCATGTTGCCGTCGCCAACGTTGATGTAGCGAATAATCCGGCGCATTTCAGCCAGGTACTCAGCCGCTTCTGGGGCAGTGCGGATGTCGGGCTCGGACACGATTTCGATCAGGGGCACGCCCGCCCGATTGAAGTCCACCAGAGAGTAGCTGGAACCGGCTAGGCGATCGCTCCCAGCGTGAACGAGCTTGCCCGCGTCCTCTTCCATGTGCAGGCGGGTAACGCCGATGCGTTTGGTGGTGCCGTCTTCGAGCTGAATGGTGAGGTGACCGTGTTCGGCGATGGGCAGGTCGAATTGGGAGATTTGGTAGTTCTTGGGCAGGTCGGGATAAAAGTACTGCTTGCGATCGAACTTGCTGTAGGGAGCGATCGTGCAGTTGAGGGCGAGTCCGGCTTTAACCGCACTTTCGAGCACTTTCTCATTCAGCACGGGCAGCGTACCGGGCAAGCCCATGCAGATGGGGTCGATGTGGGTATTGGGGGGAGCGCCGAACTGGGTGGAGCTGCTGGAGAAGATTTTGGTGGCAGTGTTGAGCTGGCAGTGAACTTCTAAGCCGATCACCGACTCGTAGGCGGTGGCAGTTTGGGTTGGGGCTGCGGCAGTCACGATCTCCTCCCGGCAATACTCTAGTGTGCTTATCTTAGCGACCGAAGGCGATCGTAGTGCGATTGGGGAGTCGGGAACCTGAATCTACTGCTAGCCTCATTTTTTATCCCGCGATCGCGCACTCCCCCGTGGGTACGATGAAAACCGACGTGAAAGCTGGATGAGCCGTGACCGCAGAGTGGCAAGTGGATTTCTACCGCCGTCCGGTGCGCACCGATCGCGGCGAGGTGGCGTGGGAGCTGGTGATTTGCGATCGCGATGAAGCCGTCAGCGTTTTCGTGCCACAATCTCAAGCCAATTCGGTGTGGGTGGCAGTTCAATTTCGCCAAGCTGCCGAACGGTTCGGCTGGCCGGAGCGGATTTCGGTTTTTC
>JBCBTL010000569.1:0-2567 GCA_039818705.1 Cyanobacteria bacterium J06639_1 | reverse complement strand
CAAATAGCCCAACACCGGCTCGCAGTCCACGACGTTTTCGCCGTCTAGGGTGACTACCAAACGTAGAACGCCGTGCATGGAGGGGTGATGTGGCCCAAAGTTGAGCACCATGCGATCGGCTTTGGTTTCGATCGTCGGCATGAATGCCGTCTCCGCTCGCGAAAGAATCTGTAACAAAATCAGTATAATGGCGAAACTGCTCCGCCAAACCCGACGAAGGACAGACTTCAGACGGATTTCGCAATTACCCGAATTTAATTGTCTGAATCTATCTGGGGCGATCGCTTTTTCCACTTTCAGGGCGCTCCGTGAAACCCAAGACCGACAAACCCAACGCTTGGGGCGCGTGGCACTGCGTGCGCGGCGTTCTACGTTTGGTAGTCACCCTAGACGGCGAAAATGTCGTGGACTGCGAGCCGGTGTTGGGCTATCTACACCGCTCGATGGAAAAAATTGCTGAAAATCGCACCATCGTTCAGTATTTACCCTACGTGACCCGGTGGGACTATCTCGCCACCATGTTCACCGAGGCGATCACGGTCAACGCTCCCGAGCGGCTGGCCGACGTTAAAGTCCCCAGACGCGCCTCCTACATCCGCGTCATCATGCTGGAGCTGAGCCGGATTGCCTCTCACTTGCTCTGGCTGGGCACGTTCGTCGCCGATATCGGCGCGCAAACCCCCTTCTTCTACGTCTTCCGCGAACGCGAAATGGTCTACGACCTCTTCGAGGCCGCAACCGGCATGCGGATGATGCACAACTACTTCCGCATCGGCGGGGTGGCGGCTGACCTGCCCTACGGCTGGGTGGACAAGTGCCAAGAGTTCTGCGATTACTTAATTCCCAAAATTGACGAGTACGAAAAGCTGCTCTCGAATAACCCCATCCTGCGTCGCCGCACCGAAGGGTTAGGCACGATCACCCGCGAAGAAGCCATTAACTGGGGTCTGTCGGGACCGATGCTGCGCGGCTCCGGCGTGAAGTGGGATCTGCGCAAAGTAGACCACTATGAGTGCTACGACGACTTCGATTGGGACATTCACTACGAAACAGCAGGCGACTGCTTGGCGCGCTACTTCGTCCGCGTCCGCGAGATGCGCGAGTCCACCAAGATCGTCAAACAGGCGATCGCGGGCTTGCCGGGTGGCCCCTACGAAAATCTGGAAGCTCAGCGCATGGTGGGCGGTCCGAAATCTGAATGGAATGACTTCCAATATCAGTTCATCGGCAAGAAGTCCTCGCCGATGTTCAAGCTGCCTGAAAACGAGCACTACATCCGCGTGGAAGCGCCGAAGGGCGAGCTAGGCATCTATCTGGTGGGCGACGGCAACGTCTTCCCCTGGCGCTGGAAGATTCGTCCGCCCGGATTCGTGAACCTGCAAATTCTGCCGGAACTGCTGCGCGGCAACAAGCTCGCCGACATTATGGCAATCCTCGGTAGCGTGGACATCATTATGGGTGAGGTCGATCGCTAGATCGCCTCACATTTGGATCGAGCTTTAAGGGCGATCGCACTCACACGGATAACGATTGGCGATGACTTCTGGAATTGACCTGCAACAAAGTTTCGTGACGCTGCTCGAAGGGCTGGGCGTGCGCGGCGATATTGCGGCGGCGCTGTGGTTGCCGCTGCCGATGTTGCTGCTCATCGTGGCGGTAACGATTGGCGTCATGGTGCTGACCTGGCTTGAGCGGAAAATTTCCGCCGCCGCTCAGCAGCGCATGGGGCCTACTCTGGCAGGGCCGCAAGGCTTTCTGCTGCCGCTGGCGGATGGCTTGAAACTGTTGGTAAAAGAAGACGTGATTCCGTCGAACGCCGACCCTATTCTGTTCACGCTGGGGCCGATTCTCGTTTTCTTGCCCGTGTTTTTCTCCTATTTGGTCGTTCCCTTCGGCCAGAACATGCTGATTACCAATCTCGGCTTGGGCGTGTTCTTCTTGATTGCAATCACCAGCATTCAGCCGATTGGCCTGTTGATGGCGGGCTACAGCTCGAATAACAAGTACTCGTTACTTGGGGGCTTGCGGGCGGCAGCACAGTCGATTAGCTACGAACTGCCCTTGGCGCTGTCGGTGTTGGCGATCGTGATGATGAGTAACGGTCTCGACACGGTCAGCATCGTGCAGCAGCAGGAAGGGTTAGGCATTCTGTCTTGGAACGTCTGGCGGCAACCCGTCGGCTTCATCATCTTTCTGATCTCGGCATTGGCTGAGGCCGAGCGTTTGCCGTTCGACTTGCCAGAGGCGGAAGAGGAATTGGTGGCGGGCTATCAGACCGAGTACGCCGCGATGAAGTTCGCACTGTTCTATCTCGGCTCCTACGCCAATTTGATGTTGGGCGCGCTGCTGGCTTCGATTCTTTACATGGGCGGCTGGTCGTTCTTAGTGCCGGTGGATGCGATCGCCAACCTCCTCAACGTCCCCGTAACTGACCCAGCATTCCAGGTGATTGCCGGAACGTTGGGTATCGTCATGACTTCGATCAAGGCGTTCGGGTTCATCTTCCTCGCCATCATTGTGCGCTGGACTTTACCCCGCGTTCGCATCGACCAACTTTTGGACTTGGG
>JBCBTL010000568.1:0-2568 GCA_039818705.1 Cyanobacteria bacterium J06639_1 | reverse complement strand
TGCTTGCTCGGCCTTCATTTCGTCTTCAGACTCGTCGTAAAAGTCGTTGTAGCGTTTGACGAACACCTGTTGCGCTTCTTCAGACAGGTGAGAGCGAACTTCAGGCGATAAATCGTCCGCGCCACCGCAGCGACCGGGGCAAGCACGAGGCAAGGCGCGATCGCCCACGTGAATTTCTTCGCCACCCGCACTTTCTAGCAAGAGCTGAAACTCACCCGTGCGATCGGCGGGAACTTCCACCATCACCAGGAACTCGCCAGCCTGCAAGCGCGTTTGATAAACCGCCGCCTTATCTTCCGGCATTCCCAGCGCAGTGAAGACAGACACCAAACCCGCGCCCGCACTGCCCGCCAGCGCGCCGCTTGCCGCCCCCAGCAACACCGCACCAATAGGGCCAGCAGCCACCACGGGGCCGATGAAGGGGATGAACAGGACGCCCACGCCCGTGAGCAGGCTCAGCAGCGAGCCGAACAGCGAGCCAAATACGGCTCCCGATCGCAAGCCGCCCAGAATCACGTCTTTCTTCGAGATGAATCCAGCGATGCGGGTTTCGGACTTAAAATTCCGACCCATCACCGAAATAAAATCGCTGGGCACGTCGCGATCGAGCAAGCGTCGCGTCACGCCGTCGAGCTGGTCTTGCTCGGTAAAAACGGCTGAAATCGTCCGTTCTGCTGCGTAGTTTTTGTTGTTGTCTGCCATGTCAAACCTCTCTGGCGTTGTCTCGCGATCGCGTTCGCCTTCAGGCGATCGCGTATTGATAATGTCGAGTGAATCGCGATCGCTCAGCTCACGCCTGCGAGTTCGCGAGTTTCAGTACCTTCGCGCGTGCCGCTCGGCTCCAGACTTTCGCCTTCGATGAACGAACGCAGCATCCAGGCGATTTCCTCGTGCTGCTCCATCAGTCCGGTCAAAAAGTCCGCCGTCCCTTCGTCGTGGAACTCATCACCGCAGCGATCGACGTGCTGACGCAAGTTGCGGATCACGGCTTCGTGATCTCTCATCAAGCGAGCCACCATCTCAGTTGCATTGGGCAAGTCGCCGGGATGCTCGCTCAGCGTGGCGTGTTCTAAAAATCCGGCGATCGTGCCGACGGGATAGCCACCCAACGCCCGAACGCGCTCGGCATAGGCATCGATGTTGGCGCTCAAGGTTTGATAATGTTCGTCCCACAGTTCGTGTAGCGACCGGAACTGAGGTCCCACGACATCCCAGTGGTATTTCTTCGTTTTCACCACCAGCAAATAGGCATCAGAAAGATCCTGATTGAGCAATCCGATGACACCTTGGCGCTGTTCGTCGCTGAGTCCGATATTGATGCTTCTCATCTATATCCTCCGTAAAGTTCGTACACTAACCATTAAAGAAAAAAACAGAAATCCTCGAATCTATCTGAGATGCGAGATCGACCCATCTCAATCTCTATCGCCTGATAGATCTCGCTAGCGTTTCGCAATAATCCAAACCGCGTGAATGATTCCGGGGAAGTAACCCAGCAACGTCAGCAGAATATTGAGCCAAAATTGACCGCCAAATCCCACTTGCAGAAATACTCCCAGAGGAGGCAAGAAAATTGCACAGGCCAGTCTCACTAAATCCATGTCGGTACTCCAAACTTAAGCGATCGATTGCAAAGGCGATCGCCTTTACGATGCCCTAAGCGTATGCAGTCAAAAGTCCTCAAACATCTGTCTGAAGAGTTATCCCGGCGATCGCGGTCGTGAAGATTTTTCAGAGGATTCCATTGAGATATCGGCAATCCGATCGAGCGAGCGATCGCCTTCCGTTAAGGTCTGAGTGTGAACGGTATCGGCGTGCGAATGAGTGACCGATCCTTCAAGCGTAACGATTTCTAAATGCGATTTCGCCGGGGCTGAAAATCGAACGCTAGCTCCAGGCAACACCGTTTTCTCAAAGAAAAATCGAGGGATATTGGCAATGCGGATGAGCTGGATCGAACGACTGCGGTTGCGATAACGATAGCGATCGCGGCGGCTTTTCGGCTGGGAGTTGGAGTGAGTTGAAGACATCAAAACTGTACTTAAATCATCGACAAGTAAAGAAACGGAGGCAATCTATTTCGCCCGCGCGATCGCGTAGAGAATTCGACGGATACGAACAGCTCAAATAGATGAATCCGCAAAGCAAAAGCGAGCTGAAAGCAGACTTCAGCTCGCAAGCGATCGAACGAGCGATTTAGCTAGCTTCGGTTTCGTCCTGGAGAGCCTCGCCAGCCTGACGACCGATCGCGCTGCCAGCACTCTCGCTCTCCTCAGACGGCATCAGCTTCTCAACGCCAGCCGTGCCTTGCACGCTGTTGAGTCCAGTCGGGCTCGTGCGAGCTTGCACTTCATCGAGCGAGCCGAGATCGCCATCGATCGCCTCTTCCGCCGACTGACGCACTTCCGGAAGCGGATCGACGCTTTTGGTGTCGCTCGCGCTGCCCATCGCCTGTGCGGGAGCCGCAATTAACGAGAATGCAACGGCGATCGCCAGCGCAATTGCCCGCAAAGCATTCCAAAAATCTTTCACAGAGTTCACGATTTAACCTCTAAGTCACGTTCAAAA
>JBCBTL010000567.1:0-2572 GCA_039818705.1 Cyanobacteria bacterium J06639_1 | reverse complement strand
GCGGAAGCCTTGCTCGATCGCCTGGTGGACGCTCAGGCCAAGGTGGTGATTACAGCAGACGGAGGCTGGCGCAAAGACGCGATCGTGCCCCTGAAACCCCAGGTGGACAAAGCTCTCGCCGATGGCAAAGTGCCTTCCGTCACGAACGTCTTGGTCGTCCGCCGCACCGAACAGGCGATCGCCATGCAGGAAGGGCGCGATCGCTGGTGGCACGAGATGCAGCCCGAGATGTCTGCCAACTGTCCCGCCGAACCGATGGATAGCGAAGATTTGCTGTTCATTCTCTATACCTCCGGCACCACGGGCAAACCGAAGGGAGTCGTTCACACTACGGGCGGCTACAACCTCTACACCCACATGACCACCCAATGGGTGTTCGACCTCAAAGAGACCGACGTGTACTGGTGTACCGCCGACGTGGGTTGGATTACGGGACACAGCTACATCGTCTACGGCCCCCTCTCCAACGGCGCGACCAGCGTCATGTACGAAGGCGCGCCCCGTCCGTCCAAACCCGATTGTTTGTGGGAAATCGTCGAAAAATATGGGGTCAATATCTTCTACACGGCTCCAACGGCGATTCGGGCATTCATGAAAGCGGGCGATCGCTATCCTCAAATGCACGACCTGTCTTCATTACGCTTGCTGGGTACGGTGGGCGAACCGATCAACCCCGAAGCGTGGCTGTGGTATCGCAAGGTTATTGGCGGCGATCGCTGCCCCATCGTCGATACCTGGTGGCAAACTGAAACGGGTGGCATCACCATCACCACCCTGCCCGGAGCCGCCCCCGCCAAACCCGGAGCCGCCGGACTGCCATTACCCGGCATCCAACCCGCCGTCGTCGATCGCGAAGGCAACCCCGTTCCTGCTGGACAAGGGGGCTTTCTCACCATCACCCAACCCTGGCCGGGCATGTTGCGCAACGTCTACGGCGATCCCGAACGCTTCCAACGCACCTATTTTGGCGAAATCGAAGGCTGCTACTTCCCCGGTGACGGCGTGCGCTGCGATGCCGATGGCTATCACTGGATCATGGGTCGCGTGGACGACGTGATTAACGTGTCCGGCCACCGCCTCGGCACGATGGAAATTGAATCGGCGCTCGTCTCGCATCCTTCTGTCGCGGAAGCTGCAGTCGTGGGCAAGCCGGACGAGCTGAAAGGTGAAGCGGTTGTAGCTTTCGTGACGCTGGGCGGGGGAGATACCGGATCGCCTGAGTTGGAAACGACCCTCAAAAAACACGTCGTCGAGGAAATTGGCGCGATCGCCCGTCCCAGCCAAATCCACTTTACTGATGCTTTACCAAAAACGCGATCGGGCAAAATCGTCCGTCGCCTGCTCAGAAATCTCGCCGCAGGCGAAACCCCATCGGGTGATACCTCAACGTTAGAAGACCGCTCCGTGCTAGAAAAGTTGCGTTTAGACGGTTAACGCGATCGTGATTCGACTTGCTTGCCCTGACGATACGCCAGCTTTTCTCTCCATTGCGAAAGAGGCTAATGGCTTCGAGCCAGAGGAACTTGATGTCTTCCGCAACACATTATCTGACTACTTTGCTGGCAAAAGCAGTGCGTTTTGGGTAACCGACGATGACGAAGGCATGGTAGTGGGAGTAGCCTACTGCGAACCCGAACGTATGGCGCGTGGGACGTGGAATCTACTTTTTATTGCCATTCATCCCGATCTCCAAGGCTGCGGACGCGGCACAGCCCTGATTCGAGCTGTCGAGGAAATCGCGACCGAACGCGGGGCGCGTCTGTTGCTGGTAGAAACTTCGGGTACGCCGGACTTCGATCGCACCCGAACCTTCTATCGCAAGTGTCAGTACGAAGAGGAAGCGCGGATTCGCGAATTTTACGCCGCAGGCGATGACAAGATTGTTTTTCGCAAATTGTTGAGATCCTAAAGTACCGGAGTTGGCAAATCACCTCACGCGATCGCGCCCCACTCTAAACCGGGCACAATGGACGTGTTTGTGTTGAGAGTTGTTGCCATGCCGTCCACCGTCAGCCTTCAATCTGTCAAATCCTACGAGCTGGACGAATTGCGCGAAGGGCTTGCCCGCACCCTGGAACCGTGGGGAGGCATGGCTGGGATTTTGGCGGACGTGCCTCAGAACGGCGATCGCCCTCTCAAAGTCCTGCTCAAACCCAATTTATTGACAGGCTCTCGTCCCCAACACGAATGCACCACCCGCCCCGAAATCGTCAGGGTTGTCGCTGAAGCCGTGCGTGCAGCTGGTGGCGAGCCGTTCGTCGGCGATAGTCCGGCTTTCGGGAGCGCTCGGGGCGTTGCGGTGCAAAATGGGCTGCTGCCCGTTTGCGAAGATCTCGATATTCCCATCGTCGAATTTCGCGGCCAGCGATACTCGTCTGCGGAGGGAGCGACGTTCGCACACCTGCGCTTGAGTAAAGAAGCGCTGGGTGCTGACGTGGTTATCAATCTGCCTAAAGTCAAATCTCACTGCCAGCTCACCGTCACCCTCGCGGTTAAAAATCTGTTCGGCTGCGTGCCCGGCAAGATGAAAGCGTGGTGGCACATGGAAGCGGGCAAAGACAAGCTGCGTTTC
>JBCBTL010000566.1:0-2579 GCA_039818705.1 Cyanobacteria bacterium J06639_1 | reverse complement strand
CAAGCGATCGCGTTAAAGCCAAATTCGGTTTCCCGTGCAGTTTGGCGATGGGCAGTTTACAGAGCATCGAACGCGCGGCGGCAGAGTATGGCGATCGCCCTGATGGGAAGGTGAAAGTCGTTCGATTTACTGAATGAGTGTGGCTATGACCTACCAGTTTCAATTCCAAGCCGTCTGGCAAAATTGGGAGATTCTTCGCGACGGTCTCATTCTCACTCTGCAAATTTCGGCACTCTCCATCGCGATTGGAATGTCGATTGGCATTCTCGGTGCGGTGTGTCGCACGTCAAAAAATAAGTTACTTGGCAGTCTCGCTGCGATTTACGTCGAGGTCATTCGCAACACGCCCTTTTTGGTTCAACTGCTGTTCATCTATTTCGGCATCTCCAGTCTGGGGCCGAGCATTGGTTCCGAACGAGCGGCATTGATGGCTCTATCGATTAATTTCGGCGCTTATGCCACTGAAATTATCCGTGCGGGGATTCAAAGCATTCCGCAAGAGCAAATTCAAGCGGGGATGTCACTGGGCTTGAATCGATTTCAGATTTTCCATCGCATTATTCTCAAACCCGCGATCGCCAATATCTACTCTGCCCTCACAGGGCAAATCGTGTTGTTGATTTTGCTCTCCAGCGTCGTTTCGCAAATTTCAGCGGAAGAACTTACGTTTGCGGGAAACTTCGTGCGATCGCGAACGTTCCGGGATTTTGAGGTGTATATCGCGATCGCCATTATCTACATCCTCATTGCTTTGAGCTTTAAGGCGATCGCTTACCTGCTCCACCAGCAATTCTTCAAATTCACCAAATACACCTGACCATGCGCGATTTCAGTCAATACGAAATTCTCGTCGCCTTGCTGCGATCGGCGCGGTGGACGTTGGCGCTGTCAGCGGTGGCATTTACCTGTGGTGGCATTGCGGGATTTTTGCTGATGTTGCTGCGCATTTCTCCTTTCTCTCCGCTGCGAGTCGTCAGCCGCGCGTATTGCGAACTCGTTCAGGGCACGCCTTTACTCATTCAATTTCTGCTTGCCTTTTTCGGCTCTAGCATTTTCGGTCTCGACCTCAACCCCTGGACAGCGGCAACCCTCGCGCTAACCACATTCTCCAGTGCATTTCTCGGGGATATTTGGCGCGGGACGGTAGAGGCAATACCTCAAGCCCAATGGGATGGCGCGAGGGCACTGAGCCTAAACTATTTTCAACAGTTACGGCTAGTGATTCTGCCTCAGGCACTCCGCATCGCCATTCCACCAACCGTCGGATTTTTAGTGCAGGTGATTAAAGGAACCTCGCTCGCTTCTGCGATTGGATTCGTGGAGCTAGCGCGATCGGCGACGAACATTGCAAACGTCACGTTCGAGCCGTTTTTTGTTTACGCTTTGGCAGCGGCAATCTACTTCGCGATCTGCTTTCCCGTCACGCTCGCCAGCCGCAAGCTTGAAGCCTCTCTGAATCATTAATCTAAATCGCGAATGTATCGTTCACTACATTTGGCCGACCCGATCCTGATACCGTCCTAAATATCCTGTCAAAAAGAGATTTGACTATGCGCTTTTCAGTTTCCAAGCAGGGATTGCGAGCGATCGTTGCTGCCTGTGTTGCGAGTGTTTTCTTTCTGATCTCGCTAGCTTATGTCGGGACACATACGCCCAGCGCGATCGCCCAAAGTGGGTCGTCTACGAGCCTCGATCGCATTATTTCAGAAGGCACGGTCAAAATTGCCGTTCCGCAAGATTTCGCCCCGTTCGGTTCAGTCGGGCTCAATGGTGAAGTGGAAGGTTACGACGTCGATGTTGCCAATCTTTTAGCCGAAGACTTAGGGGTCGAACTCGAACTATTACCAATCACTAGCGATAACCGCATCCCCTTTCTTCAAACCGGAAGAGCCGATCTCGTCATTTCCAGTATGGGAGCGAATCCCGAACGCGCGAAGTCGATCTTTTTCTCAATTCCCTACGCGCCGTTTTTCTCCGGGATTTACGGCTCGGCTGACATCGCGGGCGTGAGTAGCTTCGATGATTTAGGCGGCTATACGATTGGCGTCACGCAAGGCACGTTGGAAGATTTAGAACTGACTGATGCGGTGGCGGACGACGTTGAGATTAGACGGTTTGCTGACAATAGCTTGACCGCGTCCTCTCTCATTTCCGGGCAGGTAGACATGATTGCTACAGGCAACGTAGTCGCTGCCGAACTCGCCAAAAACAATCCCGACAAAACAATTGAAGGCAAATTCATCATCAAGGAATCTCCTGCTCATATTGGCCTGCGGCGCGGGGAAGTTGACTTATTGCAATGGGTGAATACATTCATCTATCACAAGCGCTTAGGTGGTGACCTAAATACGTTCTCTGAGAAATGGTTTGGACAACCCCTTCCTCCACTTCCCGCGTTCTAAGATGGGCAGGTTTCTCAATAGTTGATTAGCCACTAGTGAGTAGAATCGTTCTGGCTCTAGTCTTCTAATTTTGACTAGAGCTACATGATATCGTAGTTACTAGTGGCTAATGAAAGAGTGACCTGACTAGCGCCATCCCCGCAGCAAGCTACGGGGTATCGCACACCTCAGAGCTTG
>JBCBTL010000565.1:0-2584 GCA_039818705.1 Cyanobacteria bacterium J06639_1 | reverse complement strand
GAGCAGTTGATGGCTTTAGAAGCTCGCATGAACGAGTATTTGTCTGAGTTCGTCAGCGTTCCGGCTATTTTCTGGCAAGCCGTGCGGTGGGGAGGTTTGGGACTGCTGCTAGGTATCCTCATCGGGCAATGGCTGGCGGGCTGAGCGGCGGGTTCGGTTCGGTTTATAATCATCTGGTTTGCAGCTTTCACGTCCTGTGGAACTCGGCTCTGACCACCTTTGAGTAGCATCTGGAGAACGTCGTTGACTCAGGCAATCGCAGCGGAGTGGGATGTCGAGCGAGCCGCCCAACATTACGGCATCGATCGCTGGGGCGGCGGATTTTTCGGACTCTCGAAAGATGGCAAAGTGACGGCCAAAACCCCTGACGCTGAGGTGCCGCTGCTGGATATCGTCGAGGGAATGCTCGATCGCGACCTGCACATGCCCGTGCTGCTGCGGGTAGAGAATATTCTCGACGCTCAAATTTCTCGGCTAAACGAAGCCTTTCGAGACGCGATCTCCACCCTCGACTACGGCGCTCCCTATCGCGGCGTGTATCCGCTCAAAGTCAATCAACAGGCGCAGGTGGTGGAAGCGATCGCGTCATTCGGCGCGCGCTACGACCACGGTTTTGAAGTGGGCAGCAAAGCCGAAATGATTGCGGCACTGTCTACGTTGGAACCAGCGGGCAGTTTGCTGATCTGTAATGGCTACAAAGATGCCGAATTTATCGAACTCGGATTGCAGGCGATCGAGCTAGGGTTTCGCTGCTTCTTCGTGATCGAAACGCCGACTGAATTGCCCATTATCATCGAGCGCAGTCGCACGCTCGGGGTCGAACCGGCATTGGGCGTGCGCATCAAAATGTCCACCAAAGTGAGCGGCCATTGGAACTCAACCAGCGGCGATCGCAGCGTCTTCGGTCTGACCACTACGCAGCTCATTCAAGTCATCGACACGCTCAAGCGCGAGAATCTACTGCACTGTTTGGAGCTACTGCACTGTCATTTAGGCTCCCAACTGCCGAACATTCGAGAGATTCGTTCCGGCGTAGTCGAAGCGGCTCGCTACTACGCCGATTTGGTGGCCGAAGGTGCCAATCTCAGCCATATTGACCTGGGTGGCGGCCTAGCCGTGGACTATTCGGGATCGCAAAGTTCGGACGAGGGCAGCCGCAACTACACCCTCAATGAATACTGCGAAGATGTGTTCGACTCCCTCAAAAATGCGTTAGACGAGCGCGGTATCGCCCACCCCACGATCGTGACTGAATCCGGTCGAGCGACAGTGGCTTACGCGTCAGTGTTGCTGTTCAACATTCTGGATGTCACTCATTTTGAGGCGGTGTCGGTTCCCCCCGCTCGCGACAACGATCACAACGTTTTGGGGCAAATGCGGGCGATCGACAGCTATTTGGTGCCAAATCGCGTGCAGGAATGCTACAACGATGCCCTGTTTTATCGAGAAGAAGTGCGCGATTTATTCAAGCGCGGTCGCATCGACCTGCGCACGAGAGCGATCGCAGAAAATCTGTTTCTCGACATCATGCATCGGATTGCCGATTTATTAGAGACGATGGAGCGCGTTCCGGCAGCGCTGGAAGGCTTAAAACTTTCACTTGCAGATATTTACTACGGCAACTTCAGTCTGTTTCAATCGCTTCCAGACGTATGGGCGATCGATCAGCTTTTTCCCGTGATTCCCATCCACCGCCTGCACGAAAAGCCAACTAGAGAAGGCGTTTTGGCCGATATCACCTGCGATTGCGATGGCAAGATCGACCGGTTTATCGATCGCTACGACGTTGCCAAAACTCTATCTCTTCATCCCCTCAAGCTGGGAGAAGAGTATTATCTTGGGGTTTTCTTAGTGGGTGCATACCAAGAAACCCTTGGAGATTTACATAATTTGTTTGGCGACACCAATGTGGTCAGCGTTCGTATCAATCCAGATGGGAGCTACGACTTCCTCACTGAAATTCGCGGTGATACGATCTCGGACGTGCTCAGCTACGTAGAATTCCAGCCGAAAGAGATGCAGAATCGCTATCGCGATACAGCGGAAAAAGCGGTTAAGTCGGGTCGCATTACTGCTAAAGAAAGGCAGCGAATGATGAATACCTACAATGCCAGTATGCAGGGCTACACGTACTACGAACGCGATCACTGAGGGCGGCAGGATGGCGAAAGTCTTGATTATTGGGGCAGGTGGAGTTGGACGGGTTGTCACCCACAAATGTTCTCAATTATCTGACATCTTTCCTGACATCGTTCTTGCCAGCAGAACCGAAGCAAAATGTCAGGCGATCGCCTCTCAGCTAAGTCGCGCGATCGAGACAGCGCAAGTTGATGCCAACAATGTTTCGGAATTAGTCAAACTCATTCAAAGCACGCAGCCTCAATTAGTTATCAATGTGGCGCTGCCCTACCAAAACCTTGCGATTATGGATGCTTGCTTGGAAACGGGCGTGCATTATCTCGATACGGCCAACTACGAACCTATCGATACGGCTAAGTTTGAATATAAGTGGCAGTGGGCTTACGGCGATCGCTTTTCACAGGCAGGATTGATGGCGTTGCTCGGGGCGGGATTCGACCCTGGA
>JBCBTL010000564.1:0-2587 GCA_039818705.1 Cyanobacteria bacterium J06639_1 | reverse complement strand
TTTCCAATGAGTACTAGTACTCATTGGAAAGAAATTATCCATGATTTGTCTCCGACTAGACATAATTCATGGTCTGATCGAACCATGAAACCCCTATCAGGTAGGGATCGTAGGAGATATGTCAGTTCACGCACGAATCGTTGCGTGCGATGCGTTCTTCCGAAACCAGATTATTTCTGGGGGATGGAAGACAAGGTCTGAACCTTGATAACTGATATCTCGATGAGGGTGAAAGTCCCTCCCTCCAAGTAGTGGAGTGACAGCCTAACCCCCAGGTTCGCGACTAGCCATCAACGCCTGAAGCGGGGTTAAACGGCGGTAACTGGAAGCCTCATCTGGAATCCCGCCAAGCAAGCTGTATATGGGTACGAAAGGAATCCATGCCCGACGGATCGTCAACGTGAAGCGGTGAAATCAGGCTGATACACCGCCACCAAAAGGTGAAGGATAACGGGACTGGCGCGGACAACGGTGACCAGTGACTACTCCCACTAAACCCGGTCTAGAGTGGAGCCCTAAGTGCAGCAATTATCGGATATCGGAACGTAGGAACCCCATTCGTCTCTCTCGGCAAGGTCGATACCGGGAGTAGGTGCTAACCAGATGATGGATGGGATTGGGATTGTGTAAGAAGCCAACGCTCGGGGTAATGCCTGAGATACGCCGACGTACACACTGTAGCTGGGAAGTAAACCCGACAAGTAGAGTCCACAGGTCATGAACCCGTCGCTAGTGACGAGGTATGAATGGGAAACCCTCCCCTGGAAGCAAATCCAGAAGCAGGTTTTCAAGCTCCAACGCCGAATTTACAGAGCCAGTCGCCGTAGACAGGTGAAGTTGGTTCACCAATTACAACGTCTGTTGGTCAAGTCCCGGTCCGCAAGACTACTTGCGGTGAGACGGGTGACGCAAGACAACCGAGGCAAGCGAACTGCTGGTATCGATGGAGTCGCTAGTCTGACTCCTCGTCAGCGATTGGAGATGGCCGAATCCCTTCGGCACTTCTGCCGTCCGCAGCCTTTACGTCGCATCTGGATTCCCAAACCGGGGAGGCCAGAAAAGCGCCCGCTATCGATTCCCATCATGCGAGACCGAGCCACTCAAGCTCTGGTCAAACTAGCTTTGGAGCCCCAATGGGAAGCCAAACTAGACCCTGACATGTACGGGTTTCGACCGGGACGGTCTTGCCAAGATGCGATTGAAGCCATCTTCAAAACGGTCTTTCGCCAGCCCAAATATGTGCTGAGCGTGGACATCAAAGGATGCTTCGATAACATCTCACACGCCGCCATCTTGAAAAAGAGCAAAGCCCCACGATGGATGAAAACACTCATCAAAGGCTGGCTCAAATGTGGTGTGCTCGACAATGGATTCCACTCAACTGAGAAAGGAACTCCACAGGGAGGAGTCATTTCGCCATTGCTGGCTCTGATTGCTCTCCAGGGACTCGAACGCCGAATCAAACGCTTAGGCTCGCAAAGATACCCCATCTATGCCATCAGCTATGCGGACGATATGGTGATTCTAGCCCGTCGAGAAAAAGACATCCATCGAGCCCAAGCCGCTTTAGAAAAATGGCTCCAAACGATTGGGCTAACACTCAACTCCCAGAAAACGACAATCAGCCATACTCTCTATGGAGAGAATGCTGGTTTTGAATTTCTGGGGTTTCAAGTACGGCAATATCCTGTTGGTAAATACGCTGCCAACTGCGGATTCAAGACGTCCATTATCCCCAGCCCTCACAATGTCCATCGACATGTAGAGCGTCTCAAACAGACGATTCGCTCGCTGCGTGGGGCAACCCAAACAGAGCTCATTGAGCGCCTCAATCCCATCATTCAGGGATGGTGCCAATACTACCAACATGTTTCTTGCCATAGAACATTTGGAAAGCTCTCGATGGTGCTGTTCCATCAACTGATGAGCTGGGCTAAACACAGACACCCCAACCTCAATGGGCACCAAAGGGTTTCCCGCTACTGGATGGTCAACTTTGGAGGAGGCTGGAACTTCCAGTCCAAAGATGGCAAACGCTTGCGCCTTCATCGGGAAGTACGCTACCGCCGTCGCACCAAAGTCCAAAAGGCTCGTTCTCCCTATGATGGAGACTGGAGTTATTGGGGAAGTCGGCTTTGCTCCTATCCAGGACTAAGTCCTCTCAAAACATTCCTTCTGCGTTCTCAGGAAGGGCGATGCCTTTGTTGTAATTTGAACTTTCTGCCAAATGACTCTATCGAGATGCACCATCTTGATGGTGAGCGTGACAACAATCGTCGCGACAATTTGGCCTTGTTGCACCAACATTGCCACGACCAGGTACATGCAACAAAACACCTAACTATGGCTGGCACCTATGACAAGGGCTCAGCTAGAGAGGAGCCGAATGAATCGAAAGATTCACGTTCGGTTTTGCAGCCGAGTCGGGGGAGCGATCCCTCGGCTTAGGCGACCATATGCCAAAATGGTCGCTCCAGCGTTCTGGCCGAGCATGCCGAAGAGCTGTTCAAGTTTCGGCGAGGGAAACCCTACGCCCAGCGACAATTACTGCTGGATTTGGACCCATCGGTGGAGCCCTATCTAACAG
>JBCBTL010000563.1:0-2588 GCA_039818705.1 Cyanobacteria bacterium J06639_1 | reverse complement strand
GGATTGCTTGGGGGAGCGATCGCGCTTTTCGTTGCTTTGCCGGGATTGGCGCATCAGGTGGAAATCGATCGCGCGGTGGGCGGCACGCTGCACGTCGAACCCAACGACACGCCCCGCGCGGGCGAAACGACGACGGCTTGGTTCGCACTGGTGAAAAAAGGGGGCGAGCCGATTCCCCTATCGGCATGCGACTGCCGCTTAGCCATTTACGCGCTGCCGCGAGCGGCTGAGGCCGAGCCGATGGCCACGCCCGAACTGCAACCCATTGATGTGGGACGCGATCGCGGGATTCCCTCCGCCGAAGTCACTTTTCCCGCGATCGGCCTGTACGAACTGGCGATCGAAGGCACTCCGAAGGACAAATCGAGCTTCGAGCCGTTCGCTCTCCGCTTCGAGATTGCGGTGGCAGCGGGCGACTAGTCAAAACCTGCGGCATAGACTAGAAGCGCGTTGAGGGATGAATCCTGATGAACGGGCAGCTCGGACTGTGGACAGCGGGAATGGTGGCGATCGCGTGGTGGCTCGTCGCCGTGATGGTGCAAACGTTGAGTGCCCGCCGCTGGTGGTGGCTGCTCGGGGAAACGGGGCTGGCGGTGCTAGCTCACGATTGGGGCTGGTGGGGCTTGGAGCGGCTGCGGTTTCGCTGGACGACAGCCGACGGGCAAGGACTATTGCTTGCGACGACGTTAAGCATGGTGGCGATCGCGACCCTAGTGTTGCTGCTGTCTCAAATCCTGCTGCCCGCCGCCATGTCCGTACTGTCGAGATCGTCGCGAAAGGAAGCGATCGCTACTCCAGCCCCCCAAGCTGATAGCGATGAGGCAGAGCATCCCGACCTTCCCGCCCTCCCTCGACGGCGGCGATGGGAATTGGTGGTGCAAACGCTCCTAATTGCGGCCACCAACGTGGTGTGGGGAGGCGCGCTGGGACTGTACGCGCCGCCCTAGTTGATAATGAAACTACGTTTGCACTGCCCGTCGCCCTCGTGTCGCACTCATCTCCAGCGAAGTCTGCCCCGGCGATTCAAGTCAGCCATTTAGTGAAGCGGTTTGCCAAGCCGCGATCGCTGCCGCAACTATTGCTCAGCCGACCCACTGAGTACGCCACCGTGCTGCACGACGTGTCGTTTGAAGTCAGCGCTGGAGAAGTCTTCGGCATTATGGGCACGAACGGGGCGGGCAAGACAACGCTTACCAAAATTCTCTGCACGATGGTGCTGCCCGATGCCGGAGCGGCAGCGGTGGTGGGGCTCGATGTGACCCGCAATCCCCTGCCCGTACGCCGAGCTGTGGGCTACGTGACCTGTGCCGACCGCTCGTTTGAAGAACGCATCAGCGCCCGCGCTAATTTAGAATTTTTCGGGGTGTTGAACGACCTTCAGGGCAAGGCGCTCCAGTATCGCATCGACGAGGTGTTCGAGCAGGTGGGTCTCAAAGATGCAGCCGCTCAGCAAGTGCGCAGTTTTTCGACGGGCATGAAGCAGAAATTGGCGATCGCCCGCGCCCTAATGCATCACCCTAAGATTTTGTTTTTGGACGAACCCACCAGCGGCCTCGACCCGATGGCGGCGGAGCAGTTCCGGCTTTTTTTGGCGCGGCTGGCCAAAGAGCAAGACCGGACGATTTTTCTGTGTACCCACATGCCGGATGAAATCGAGCAGCTTTGCGATCGCGTTTTGTTCCTGCATCGGGGGCACAGCGTCGCATCGGGAACGTTGCAATCCATTCGCCAGCAAGTCCGACCCGCGCGCCAGTTTCGGGTGCGAGCGTTAGAGTCTCCGCCGTTGCAGTCCGGACAGGCGTTACGCGCGGGGGTGCGAGTGGTGGAGGTTGCCGTCGATCGAGATCGCCCTGGGGAATGGCAAGTCGCGATCGAGGTGGACGCGGCGCTTCCTCGGGCAGCAGCGTTTGATGTTCTCAAGGATTTGATCGGGGATTTCGGGGTGTCGGTAGTGGAATTTTGCGAAGTGGACGTGTCGCTGGCGGATTTGTATGCGGCGTTAGCGGCGGGAGCGAGTCGTGAGGGATGAACACATCAGGACGAGCGATCGCCGCGTTCCCTTCTGGCGCAAGCTAGGGGCGTTTGCGCGCAAGGATTTGCGGGTGGCGACGAGCTACCGAGCCAGCTTTCTGCTGCGGAATACGGGCATCGTCACGTTTACGCTGCTGTTCTTTTTTCTCAGCAGAGCGGTAGACGGCACTGAAACCGCTTCAGCGTTCGGCGCAGGAGCCGGATATTTCCCGTTTGTCATCGTCGGTCTGGCGTTTTTCGGCTTTTTGAATACGCTGGTGAACGATTTTCCCGAGAGCATCCGCACGGCGCAAACCTACGGCGTGTTGGAGCCGATGTTGATGACCTCAACGCCGATTCCCGCGATTTTGGTGGGCACGCTGACGTATCCGCTGCTGCAAAGCGGATTTGCGGTGCTGACGTATTTCGTGCTGGCCGTGGTGCTGGGGGTCGAGTTCTCTCAAGCGAACGTCGTTTCGGTACTAGCGGTCTTTACCTTGACGTTGCTGGCGTTCAGCGGGTTAGGGGCATTGATGGCGGCATTGGCGGTATCCCGACGGCGCATTGACGAATTACGC
>JBCBTL010000562.1:0-2589 GCA_039818705.1 Cyanobacteria bacterium J06639_1 | reverse complement strand
GTCGACCACGCCGATATCGATTACAACCTCCCCGACCCCCACCTGGAAAGCTCCTGCACCTACCTCCTCTGCACATACGATCGCCTCGCCCTCCTCGGCGGCGACGGCGACAATCTGCTCGACGCCTCCGCCTACACCCTCGGCTCGGTCAATCTCTACGGCGGCAGCGGCGACGACACCGTTCTCGGCGGCAGCGGGGACGATCGCCTCAACGGTGAAGCCGATAACGACTCTATCGACGGTGGCGCAGGCAGCGATCGCCTCAACGGCGGTACTGGACGAGACACCCTGCTCGGCGCAGCCGGATACGATCGCCTCGACGGCGGCGACGGCAACGACTCCCTCGATGGCGGCAGCGAAGACGACGATCTCGACGGCGGCGCTGGAAATGACGCGTTGGCTGGAGGGGACGGCAGTGACGCTCTCTACGGCGGTCTCGGCAACGACCTGCTCGATGGAGGCGCGGGAGGCGATCGCCTCTTTGGTGGCGACGGTTCGGACACCCTGACCGGAAGCGACGGCAACGACCTACTCGACGGCGAAGCCGGAAGCGATCTCCTCAACGGCGGTATCGGCGCAGATTCGCTCTACGGCGGCGACGGCGATGACAGTCTGAGCGGCGGTACAGGAGACGACATCCTCTTCAGCGGCGACGGCAACAATACTCTCGACGGCGATGCCGGGAACGACGTTCTCGTCGGCGGTGCCGGGAATGACACTCTCTCGGGGAGCGATGGCGATGACTACTTCGAATTCAGCGAAGGGAATGACGCGATCGCCGGAGGCGAAGGATTCGACGAACTCTACGCCCGCACTGACGCTAACCTCACGCTGACCGACACCCAAGTCGTCGCAGCCGGAACGACCGCAATAAGCAGTATCGAGGCCGTAACCCTAGCGAGCGGCACCGCAGCCAACCGGATCGATGCCTCGGCCTACACTGCCAGCGGCATCAGCGCGATCGCGGGCGGTGGCAACGACATCATCCTGGGCGGCTCCGGCTCGGACTGGCTCAACGGCGGCGCAGATGCTGACTTCCTCGACGGTGGCGCGGGCAATGACAGCCTGTTCGGTAACCTCGGCACGGACGAACTGCTTGGCGGCAACGGTCGCGACGTGCTCTACGGCGAAGCCGATGCCGACACCCTCGATGGCGGTCTCGGTCGAGATACGCTGTACGGCGGCGACGGCAGCGACGTTCTGCTCGGCAACGACGGCAACGACATCCTCATCGGAGCGAGCCTAGCCGACAGCAGCGGCAGCATCGACACGCTGACAGGCGGAGCGGGAGGCGATCGCTTCTTACTCCACGACAGCGGCGCAGCCCTCTACAACGACGGCATCGCCACCAGTTCGGGCGCGAGCGGTTACGCCTTAGTGACGGATTTCGACGTTGCAAGCGATCGCATTGAGTTACTCGGTGCCGCAGACCAGTACGTTCTGGGCAGCGCCCCCGTATCGGGCGTGGGTGTCTACCTGGCTCAAGACACAGACGAACTGATTGCAGTCGTCCAGGGAGTCTCCGAACTCGATCTGAGTGCGAGCTATTTCAGCTACGTCTGAAGGGCTGCTTGAAGACTAAGTGTTGCGATGGTGGGTTTCGGTCGTCTTAGCAAGGCCGTTGCCCACCGCATTCGCAGCAACTGAAGATCGAGCTTGTCTCTCAGCGCGATCGAGACATTCCTGCTCATTTGAGTTCAAAACAACCGAGCGGTCGAGAACGACAATCCCGGCAATACTCCTTCTCCAGACAGTTCGTCGGGCGCGTCCAACACTTCCACCGGACGATCGCCTTCCCGATAAATCTCCACCCGTCGCTGCTGAGGGTCGATCAGCCACCCCAAACGCACCCCGGCATCGACGTACTCTCGCATCTTCACCTGCAAGGTTTCCAGATCGTCGGTAGGCGATCGCACCTCCACCGCAAAATCGGGAGCGAGAGGAACGTACCCACGCTGTTCCTCGGGCGCGAGTGCCTCCCAGCGTTCCAGCTTTACCCAAGCCGCATCCGGCATCCGCTTCGCGCCATTGGGTAAGGAGAATACGGTCTGGGAGCTAAACACTTTGCCTAGTTTGCCATCGGCATCCCAATTCCAAAGCTGCCCGATGATACTGGCTTCATTCGTTCCCCCCAATCCCCCAACTGGTGCCACGACAATCAACTCCCCTGCAGCCGTCAACTCGAAATTCCAATCGGGATTGGCTCGACACAGCGCGCCGAAGCGTTCGTCTGTCCATGTCACCAGCGGCTTGAGATCGAGCGCGATCGCCACAGCGTCCTCCCAGCATTTCATTCATCAGCCCGCGAACTACTACAGCGCCTCTACCGGAGAGCGTTCCTCTCTTCCCAAGCGAGCCACCGCCGATCGCGAGGTCTGCATCAATTGTGCAATGTTTACCCGAGTCGATCCTGCCCGATCGCGCTCGGACTGAATTGCGATCGCTCTATTCCACGAAAGCGATCGCCAAGCCTGGTACGGCGACATCGGCATCACCCTCGATCCGAAAAATGTCGATCGACTCCCTACGTATGCCCCGGAACTCAGTTTTCAAAAGCGTTACGGGAAAATGATGGAATTGGGTTGAGAC
>JBCBTL010000561.1:0-2600 GCA_039818705.1 Cyanobacteria bacterium J06639_1 | reverse complement strand
CCTCATAATTGTGGTGCCAGGGGTCCTGACACCACTCCCGGACATTGCCATGCATGTCGCTCAGGCCAAAGGCATTGGCCCCCTCAAAATGGTCAACGGGCGTAGTCCCACCGCGACCCTCACCTTCAGGCCCCTCGGCATAGGATGTGCCATTGTAATTAGCGACCTCCGTCGTAATCATGTCTCCAAAATGGAAGGGCGTGCTGGTCCCTGCCCGACAGGCATATTCCCATTCCGCTTCACTAGGAAGGCGATAAGCCCGTTCTGTTTGCTGACTCAGGCGCGCACAGAACTCCACCGCATCCTCCCAGGAAACCCTTTCGACCGGGTGATTATCTCCTTTGAAGTAAGCCGGGTCGGGCTCTAGTTCTCGCTCCACCTGGGGCAGGGCGGCGACAACACGCCATTGGGCCTGGGTCACCGGATACCGGCCCATCAAGAACGGAGCAACAGTGACTTCGTGTTGGGGAGATTCGCGCTCAAAGCGTTCAGACTCATCTTCAGGTGATCCCATGCGAAAGGTCCCTCCTGGAATCGCCACCATTTCTAGAGGAAGGTCACCGGGCAGCACTTCAACAAAGCGGCGTGCCTGCTGTGGGTAGCGTTGGATTTCCCACTGGGTCTCCGTTTGTACGAGCGTAACCACGGTGAAGTCAAAACGTTCAAGGCTGCTATCTTCGGCGGCTTGCGGCTGCAAGGTAATAACTGTGACCGCTTCGGCCTGCAACGGGGGAGGAAACTCCCACTCGGTTGCATCAAGCGGTTGACCATCAACGAACTCAAAGGATTCAAGCGGCGGAAAATTGAGGTATTCGGTGACTGTGTAAGTAAAGGATCCAAAGGGTAAGTCAGAGAACCAGTCGATGTCACTAGCCCCCAAATCAGTTTCTGAGTCACCTGACTGTGATTTCCCCTCTAGCTGCTGTATCAGGTCAGCGAACTCTGGTCCGACTTTGCGAAGGATTTGGGCGGTCATCTTGGCAAACGATCGCAAGCCATAGCGGTCAGCCTCATCTTTGAAATCGGGCGATAGCAACAAAGCCCGAAAGTCAGCAAGCGTACAGTTCAGCCGTTCTGCGACATGCTTGGAGACTGCCTCAACAACCTCGATCGTATCGACCTTGGGCAGCACACTCAACAGACGATCGCGCACCTCATGAGGAAAGATATATTGCACTAATTCTGGATTCTGTGAATCTGGCTGCTTAGGCGCTTTTTTGAGCAACCCGCCCAAAAAGACCTCGGCTACAGGCAATGGTGAAGACCCAGGGAGTAATTCATCCGATGCTCGGATCAACCGCATTACAGGTAACGTAATGACCGGAGCTGCCGACAGCAATGCCGCGAGCCGTCGTGCCGCTGGGGTTGCTCGTAACCGGAAGTTCTCAAGCAACTCATCCGCAATTTCGTCCTCTTCTGAACTATCACCTGCTTCGTCAGATACAGGAGGTAATGTAGATTGCCATCCTGTAGGAGGCAAGATAAAGCCCGGTGTCGAGTAGCGGCGATCGCCTGCCAGCATCCGGCTCCAACCACTGAGCGATTTGCTCTCAGCGGTTACGACCGGAATACAAATTGGTTGCGGTAGGAGCGTTGACGGATCCGTATCCGCTTCTGTCTCGGCTTGTTTAGAACTGCGCCTGGCCGATGCCCGCAGGGATAGGAAAACTGGAGTCAGCCTTGTATTTTTGGCACCGGGCCGATGGTTCCGCACCGCGACATATTCGCCCACTCCCAAAGCAGTCCTTTTCCACATCCAGTCGGGTAATACTTGCCAAACCGCAGTTGGGGTAGAGTCGCCCCAAAGCGCTAGGATCGGCTGCAAAGAACCCTCCCACCAGTAATTTGCGGTGCAATCGCTAAAGACTAAAATCAAGCGACGAGCATCCGGTGTTAAGAGAGCTTTAGGCGATCGGATAACAGGCTCTGCCTCTGACGCCGCACAAATGCCGACCTCACCATTGCTCACAACCAGTTGCCATACTCGAAAATCCCGGAAGGAACCGTAACACCGCAGCAACCGCTGAATATCTTGAATCAATCGCTGCCACAGGCTCATCGCTGGACTACCGTCAATCACTAACGCCAGCTCAAACCAGGGTTCTTGATCCGGGTTCAAAACGGGTGACCAAATATCAGTTTCAGCAATGCGCTCCACGGTTTCGGTTTCATTGAAGATACTTGCCACCTGCGATTCGATCTGCTTGAGCAGCGGCTTGAGGGCTCGAACTAGCGGCAAAGTATCGTCAAGAATGTCAGCATCCGGGACGGAAATCGGGAGCGCTTTTTGAGGCAACGTTCCGGAAGGCAATTCGGGAGCAATATCAAAAGAATCCTCTTCCTCACCATCTGACTCGTCATCCCTTGAGTCATCCTGGTCATCCAAGTCTGTATCGTCCTCGCCTAATTGATCATCGATATCGTCATCAGCATCGCCAGCCTGCTCACCAGACTGATCATCAGAGTCACTATCAATTTCATCAACCCTATCCACGGGTGGCAGTCGTAACGCAAGCCAAAGAATCTCAGCAATCTCAGTCGGATCAAGCTGATATTCGGTCAAGGCGGCAACAAACTGCTCAGTGCTCATCAACGCTTAC
>JBCBTL010000560.1:0-2611 GCA_039818705.1 Cyanobacteria bacterium J06639_1 | reverse complement strand
ACTGGCCGGTGTTGCGTCAGCGAGTGCGCCGCCTGCTGCAAAACCGCTGGGCGATGGCAGAACTCGAACAGAAGGCCGAGCGAGAGGGCATTTTGGCCGAACAGTTAGAAGTGGCTAATCGCGAACTTCAGCGCCTCGCATCCACAGACAGCTTGACCCAGATCGCCAACCGGCGCGTGTGCGACGAGTACCTCCAGCAAGAATGGCGGCGCTTGGCGCGGCTGCAAGATTCACTCGCGATCGCCATCTGCGATATCGATGGATTCAAAGCCTACAACGATGCCTACGGTCACCCCGCCGGGGACGAGTGCTTGCGACGCGTAGCCGATCTGCTCGATGGCGTGTTGAAGCGCCCTGCCGATTTGTTCGCTCGGTTCGGGGGCGAAGAATTTCTCGCCATCCTGCCCCACACCGATGCCAACGGTGCCATGCACGTGGCCGAGACAATGCGGCAGGCCATTCGGACGGCAGCGCTCCCGCACGAGCACGCGCCGACGGGGGCGATCGTCACGTTGAGCATCGGCATCGCAGCGATCGTGCCCCACGCCCAAAGTTCGGTGGCCGATTTAATTGAGGCCGCCGATCGCGCCCTCTACGAAGCCAAAGCAGCCGGACGCGATCGGGCGGTGTCAGCGGGCGATCTCGATCGCTCGAACGCTCCGCCCCCCGACCCGCCCATTCTCGATAACCCAGTTGTGGCAGACTGAGATGCTCATTGACGTGGGAGAGTTAAGACCGATTTTGTAAGAACGGGGTCGCGTTCTAAGCTGCAGCGAGTTCCTGCGTTACCCTACAGGCGGTGCCTTCTCCCGTGAAGGCCTGTCCAGCTTGAAGCAGGGATAAAGCTCGCATGAGGGAGCCAGACATACTGGCGCGATCGCCATCCCATCCCGCGCCTGCCAATTCCACGTCTGCCGACGCGCGCTCGGGGGATGTCGCTGTCGCTCAACGGTCGATTTTGCTAGTTGGAGCCGGCAAGCGGATCGAAAGCACCGTTCTACCCGCTCTAGCCTGCCTGCCCGCAGCATTTCAAGTGGCAGGGATTTACAGTCGTTCGCCCGATAAGCTGAATCGCCTCCAAGCCCTGTGGCAGATCCCCGTCAGTACCGACCTGGATAGCTTCGATTGGGAAGCGATCGATCTCATTTACGTGGCGGTGACGCTCCACAACGTGCCCGACGTGTTGGCCGCGCTAACGTCTCGTCCGACATCCCACGCGACTCTCGTGCTCGACACCCCGGTTTTGGCCAAAGGGCATCTCGATTTCCAACGCTATTTTCGGGCATTTCAAGCCACGTATGTCGCCGAAGACTGCATTGCGCTGCCGCCCGTGCTGGTGGCACGTCAGTTGATTGCCTCTGGGGCGATCGGTCGGCCTCTCAAACTGTGGATGTTTCACAGCGGTTATCGGTATCACGCGATCGCCACAGCCCGCTCGCTGGTCGATCGAACGTGCGTTTTAGCGGGGCGATCGCGGCGGTACGGTCGCGACGCTGGCGAAACGCACCTGCGCTTTGCCTCGGGGTTTGAAGTGACGATCGTCAAACCGCGCGATTACAGCGTCGGCAGGTTTTTGCTGATCGGCAGTGAAGGGGCGATCGCCGACTATCCCCTCCAAGCCGACGGCGCGCAGGTGATTCAGTACGCCATGTCTGACGAGCGCTGGACGGGGCTGACCGTGAATGGCACGGCCTGGCCGAAGTCGGAGGGCGATCGCCAGTTTGACGCGTTGCTCCCCGACCAGCTATCCGACCCGTCTTTGATGACTCAGCTTAAAATTCGCGGTTTGATGACGGTTCTCGAAGCCATTCGCACGGGCACTCCCACGTACGCTTATCCTGCTGCAGAAGGGATTTACGACAGTATGTTAAGTTACGCGCTAGATATTTTGCCAACCTGGTTCGACGGCCTGGTTCCTCTAGGAGGATCGGGCATTCACGTTGTGTTTCGGGGCGTACTGCCGCCCCTGCTGGCAGCGCGGCGACGGCTGGGTTACAAGCCAGACTAGATACGGCATCAAACCGGCGATCGACCGTATGAATAAACAGCCCGACAAGCGAGTAACCGTACGAGTTAGCAACCCTACCGGAGAAAATGCGTGGATTTTCTGGATGCCCGTAGCGATTGTGGTGACGACGGTACTGAGTTGGAGTGCGATGTCTGCATCGTCGGCACGGGTGCGGCGGGGATGGCGATCGCCTGCGAGCTAGAGGGCAGTCCGTGGGACGTGTTGGCGATCGACGGCGGGGGGCTGACGGTCGCAGCCGACACGCAAGCGCTCCACGACCTCGACAATATCGGCTATCCCTTGCGGGAAGACGTGGTGCCGCGCTGGCGGTATTTCGGCGGCACCACTCACACGTGGGGCAGCAAGTGCGTAGAGCTGATGCCGTCAGATTTTGCTCGACGCGACTACGTTCCCGATAGCGGCTGGCCGATTTCATTAGACGACCTCCGCCCGTTTTATCGCCGTGCAGCCGCGTGGCTGGAACTCTCCGATGCGGGCAGTGCCGACCCGGAGGCGTGGCGCGATGACTCCAGCTACCGCGCTATTACCAGCGAGGGCATCGCGCCCACCGTTATCGCGTGGACTCCCATTCAAAACGTGGCT
>JBCBTL010000559.1:0-2618 GCA_039818705.1 Cyanobacteria bacterium J06639_1 | reverse complement strand
CCCCGAAGCCTGTCCGCTGTACCGCTCCATCCTAGTCAATCAAAATGGCTATCCAGGCCGCGATCGCGATTATTCGCCATCACGAAATGTAAATCTTTGTGTTTGTTTTTATTGCGGAATATGTGACTTCGGTTTTGCGAATTGACATGAGAATTTGGCCCGGCGTTTTGTCGGGATTACATGACAAAAAGCCGGGGTTAGCGGTCAGTCGGGGGGGAGGGTTAACGATAAACTCGCTCTTCTAAAGTTCGCAGTTGGCGCTCTAGGCGATCGAGACGGCCTCGCAGTTCGTCCATCTCGGCTTGGCGGGGAACGCCCATGTCTTGCATGATGTTGCGGACTTGACGCTGGAGAGAGGCTTCAAAATTATTGCGCTCGGTGTCGAGCTGTCCCATGATGTCGTCGAAGGCTTGTTTGGCATCGCTGGGGTCGAGTCTGCCGTTTTTGACCAACTCGTCCACGGACTGCTGGACTTTCTCAGTCACTAGCGACGTGGTGCCGATGCCCATCAGCAACAACTGGCGTAATAAGCTGGTGGTGTCCATAGCTCCTCTCGGCCTTACTGTTTCTATTCTGTCAGAACTTTTCGACACCCTGCATGAGCGCTTACCAGCCCCCTTTTACCCTGCACCTCGACAACGGTTCGGTGAGCTTCACCCTGCCCGAGTCGGTGGCCCGCGACCTCCAGCACGCCCTGCAAAATCTCGTTCAGAGTCTCCGCGAAGCGGCAAATACCAAGCAGCCGCAAGAGGCCACCGAATTTCGCCACGCGGGAGATATTTGTCTAGAGGCATTCTGCAATCCCAACATTTGGCCGACCCCGTTCGCGGCGAAATTATTGCTGACCATCCGCGACGATCGCCTGCGCCTTTCTGTAGAAGCCGAACTCACTCAAGTGTTGGAAGATATCGCTCAATATCTAGAAACGCTCTAAGTTCGAACGCTCGCGAAGCCTCTGCCAGAGCGCATTTCTGAATCTTGTCGCTGGGTTAGGTAGAGCAAATCTGAAGAATGCGATCGCGATCGGCAATCGTGATAGATTATGGTGCTGGCCGGGGGGACACCCCATTTCTGGCGGCTTTTGTGGTCGTCCCGCACACCTTTTCAGAGACGTTTTCCAACCATGCCCAAAGTCATCGTCACCGATTCCATTGACGACGCTGGAATTGAGATCCTCTCCCAAGTCGCGCAAGTGGACGTTCAGCTTAAGCTCCCCCCCGCCGAACTGATCGAACGCATTCCCGAATACGACGCCATCATGATCCGTTCGGGCACGCAGGTGACGAAAGAGGTCATCGAAGCCGCTAGCAAGCTCAAGATCGTCGGTCGAGCTGGGGTGGGCGTCGATAACATCGATATCCCCGCCGCCACCAAAGCCGGAGTGGTCGTGGTCAACTCCCCCGAAGGCAACACGATCGCTGCTGCCGAACACGCGCTGGCTCTGATGTTGAGCTTGTCTCGTCACGTTCCCGTTGCTAATGCGTCTATGAAAGCCGGGAAGTGGGAGCGCAAGAAATTCATCGGCGTAGAAGTCTACAAAAAGACGATTGGCGTCGTCGGTCTCGGCAAAATTGGCTCCCACGTCGCCAAAGTTGCCCGCGCGATGGGCATGAAAATCGTCGCCTACGATCCCTACATCTCAATGGAGCGCGCCCAACAGCTCGACGCGCGACTGGTGGATTTAGAAACGCTGCAAGCCGAAGCCGACTACATCACGCTGCACATCCCCCGCACTCCAGAGACGACCAATCTGTTTAATGCCGAAGCTTTCAAGCGCATGAAGCCGACGGCACGCCTGATCAACTGCGCTCGGGGCGGCTTAATTGACGAAGAGGCTCTACACGAAGCTCTCAAAAACGGCGAGATTGCCGGAGCCGCCCTCGATGTCTTCGAGAGCGAGCCGCCCCCCGAGTCGGCGCTGTGGAATTTAGAGCGCGAAGCCATTCTCACCCCGCACCTGGGCGCTTCGACCGAAGAAGCGCAGGCCAACGTCGCGATCGATGTGGCCGAGCAAATCCGCGATGTATTGCTAGGCTTGCCCGCGCGCTCGGCGGTGAACATCCCCGGCCTCAGCCCCGACATCCTGCAAGAACTCAAGTCGTATCTGCGACTGGCCGAAATGCTGGGCAGCATGGTGGGTCAACTGGCAGGCGATCGCATCAATCAGCTCGAAATCCGCTTGCAGGGCGATTTGGCGGCGAAGAATTCCCAGCCCATCGTCATCGCTGCCCTCAAAGGACTCTTAAGTCTGGCACTGCGGGAGCGAGTGAATTACGTGAATGCCTCTTTGGAAGCCAAAGAGCGCGGTATCCGCGTCGTAGAAACTAAAGACGCCTCAATTCGCGACTACTCAGGGTCGCTGCAACTCATCGCCCACGGCCCCAACGGTCCTCGCTCGGTGATGGGCGCGCTGCTGATGGATGAAGACGAGATTCGCATCACCAGCATCGACGGATTCCCCATCATCGTGCCCCCCGCCGATCACATGCTGATTACGCTGCACCGCGATATGCCAGGCATCATTGGCAAAATTGGCTCCCTGCTGGGTAGCTTCAATGTCAATATCGCCAGTATGCAGGTGGGTCGTAAGATTGTCCGTGGTGATGCTGTGATGGTGC
>JBCBTL010000558.1:0-2620 GCA_039818705.1 Cyanobacteria bacterium J06639_1 | reverse complement strand
ATGAATTGAGTTGACTTAATTTAACATTGTTGGCTTGTTCTGACGGAAACAAGATTCCTACCAGAAGAATTTAAAAGTGCGATTGCACCTAGTTCTATAGAAGCTTTGCGCTAAGGCGCTTATCTTGCTTGAATCAATTGTTTGGGAGGATGTCATGTACCATCAGCTCCACCGCTTTGCGCTCTTGGTTTTAGCTATTCTAATGATGATAGACGCTGGTGGCGCTCGCGCTCAGTCTTCGCAAAATTCTAGACGAATTGCGATCGATGGTTCGAGCACTGTCTTTCCCATTTCGAGGGCTATTGCTGAAGATTTTCAGACTACTCCCGAGGGTAGTGGGGTCGAAATGGATGTCGAGTTCTCGGGGACGAGTGGTGGATTTCGAAAGTTTTGTGCTGGAGAAACGGATATTAACGATGCTTCACGACCGATCTCAATGTCAGAAATTGAAGCTTGCAGGCGCTCTGGTATTGAGTTTATCGAGCTGCCGGTGGCGTTTGATGCCCTAACAGTGGTGGTAAATCCGCAGAACGATTGGGCTGAAGAACTCTCGATGAGCGAATTAAGGCGGATATGGACGATATCAGCATCAGGCGATCGCATTGAGAATTGGCAGCAAATTCGTCCAGAGTGGCCCGAACTTCCTCTGGAGATTTACGGTCCAGGGGAAGATTCTGGTACGTATGATTACTTTGTTGAAGCTGCGATTGGAGATGATAGCGAAATTCGCGAAGATTATATTACAAGTGAGGACGATAGTATTCTAGTTGAGTTCATTCGTCTCAATCCAAATGCAATAGGCTATTTTGGATTGGCATATTTTGAAGCTAATCGGTCAGCGCTAAAGGCTGTAGCGATCGACAACGGGAGCGGTGGGGTATTGCCTGCTCGGGAAACAGTGGAAAATGGTCAGTATCAACCTTTTTCTCGACCGCTTTTTATCTACGTGAATGCAGAGGCCGCTGATGCCCAACCGGAGTTGAAGGCATTCGTGAGTTTTTATCTGGAGAATGCAGCATCTACTGCAGCGCGGGTCGGATACGTACCGCTTCCGGAAGCCGGATATCAGGTTGGCATTACCCACTTTGAAGCGTTAAAAGTCGGTAGTATTTTTGACGAAGACTCGTCTACCTCTATTTCAATTGAAGAACTCATTCGCCGCCAAGAAGCCTTGGACTAAACCTGACTGGCAGAGCGGCTACGTTTTGTGCCAGATAACGGTCAAATTATTGGCTGGCATTGGGCGAGTTTCAACAAGGGTTAGGTGGTGCTGCCGAGCGATCGCCTCGACCTCCTCCAGTTGTCGCAATCCCCACTCGGGATGTTGAGATTTGAGGCTGCGATCGAACGTTTCGTTGCTGGGGGCTGTGGCGACACTGCGTTGTCGAAACGGGCCGTACAAAACTAAAACACCGCCCTCGGGCAGCACTCGTCCCGCCCCCGCCATCAGACCCAAACAAGCCGACCATGGCGCGATGTGAATCATGTTGATATTGACGATCGCCTGGATGGAGTGAGCTGCCAAATCTGGCGACGCGATGCGTTCGGGAGCTTCGACTATCCAAGGCGTTGTACCCGCGTCGAGGGCGATCGGGGGATGCAAATTCGGGGTGGGCTGGCGATCGCGCCATGCTGTAATACTGGCTAATGCCAGCGGATTCACGTCTGAGGGCAACCACTGCAGCGCTGGCAGATGGGGAGCGAAATAAACGGCATGTTCCCCCGTACCGCTCGAAATTTCCAACACCGTGCCCGAGTCTGGTAATACATTCTGGAGTACGGCCAAAATGGGCTCGCGATTGCGCTGCGTGGCCGGGGCGTATTGGCGATCGTCAGTCATTGCGAGTACCGCGTCGGACGCTGGGGCAAACCGTAGCATGAGGATGAGCCGAGGGACAGATTCCCGCCGTACAAGGCTGTTGGTAGGCCGGGTCTGTTGCCGGGGAGGATGGTACGTCACCGAAGGACATCACGCAGCTAAAATCGTCGAAATTCGGTGTCATCGTCACTGGAATGCCGAATTCATCGGTAAAAAAGGCTTGGGTCGGCGCTTTGCACAGGTTAACGCAGGCTCCTACGCAGCCACTTTGCTCCAAATAGCGACACTTGTGGATGCGAACGCCGCTAGCTTGCGATCGCGTCTCCCCATCTGCGTCCGTCACTTCAACGTCAGTTACCTCGCAGGGGCCGACCAACCAAGCAAAAAGCTGCACGGCAAACCAAGCGTTCCACTCGCAAATTTTTTGGGTAGGCGAAAACAGCGTGCGGATACTCCACAACACCGGGGCGGGAACGAGCGATCGCAGCACGCGTCCGATGGCTTCCTGCTGCTCGCCAGGAGAGCGATCGCGGGCGATACGACGAGACAAATCGACAAATCCGTCGTATCCACTCAACTGCGTTTTGGCTCCCGTTGCCGCTGACATCTTGCGGGAAAACAGCCCGATGAACAGGCGATCGAGTGCGTTGTCGTGATACTCGGATAGCGCCACCGTGGAGGCAGTGGAGTCAGAGGAAGGTTGCTCGGTTGGGGACATGCGATCGCTACTCGTGCAAAAGAAATGACGTGAAGCTCTTCTGGAGTGAAGCTCTTCTGGAGTGAAGCTCTTCTGGAGTGAAG
>JBCBTL010000557.1:0-2624 GCA_039818705.1 Cyanobacteria bacterium J06639_1 | reverse complement strand
CTTTTTATTCCTTCAGTACGGCATATGTTTAATAATCAAGAATTTCCATCAGGGAAAATATGAGTTCTGAAGGAATAAAAAGAATCAGCAGTGATGTCAGATATATCAAACCGAAAACTAGGGATGCCAAGACTTCATCAGGACTGAATTCAACTGCTCCAGAAGTGCCCCCAGTCAATGTCTCTACAACTCCGATAATCGTACCGACACCTCCAAGAAATCCACAAATGAGAATAGCCAGCCATCGTGCCCAATTCTTGCCAAGATATAGGAAAAAGCATATCATTGCTGTAACCTGCAAAAATACGAGATCTGGATAAGTGATGCTACTATCTCTCAACATTCTATATAATCCAATATTTAGATGAACAACGCTCAAAATAGCGATATAGCGTTGCCCATAAGTTGATGGATACTTCATAAAGAACCACTCAGACGTAGGATGTTGCCTTTTGGCAGATTTCTATGAAACCTAACATGTAAGCATCAGGTTCTTCCACCTGAGTAGCTTTTACCGCTGTATTCTTGAGTCACATTTCAAATTCCAGCGCGCAACCGTAAACATCTGTATTGACTTCGCCAGCTTGAAACACGACTTTTCCGCCCACCAGCGTCACCGTCGGCCAGCCTGTCAGCTCCCAGCCCTCAAACGGACTCCAGCCGCATTTCGTCAGCAAATCTTCACGGCGGACGGGGTAGGTGTTTTCGAGATCGACAAGAACTAGGTCGGCATCGTACCCCACTTCAATGCGACCTTTGTTGACGATACCGAAAACCTTAGCCGGATTTGCACTCATCCAGCTCACCACCTGCTCTAGCCTACACAGCCCTTGCTGCATGGCCGTCAGCATCATCGGCAGCGACGTTTCCACCCCCGGCATCCCCGAAGGCGAGTGCGGATAGGCTTTCGACTTCTCTGCAAGCGTGTAGGGAGCGTGACCGCTGGCAATGACATTCAAAACGCCATCGTGCAGCCCTTTCCAGAGCGCTTGGCGATCGGCAGTCGATCGCAACGGCGGCTCGCTCTGCGCCCGCGCGCCCAACTTCTCGTAGGCACTCGCATCCAACATCAAATGGTGCGGCGTAACCTCTGCTGTCACCCAGGCGGGTTCGTGCTGGCGCAACAGTTCCACTTCTTTCGCGGTAGACACGTGCAGGAGATGAAGGCGATGGCGGTACTTCGTCGCCACCTCAATCGCGAGGCGTACCCCGTTCGAGGCAGCAACATCATCGTGAATGACCGAGTGAATGCCGACTTCGTTCAGGCGATCGCTGAACTCCGCCCGCCGCGCCTCAACCCGCGCCCGATCTCCCGCGCGAACGGCCACAAGTGCAGTCGTACTGGCAAAGAGGTTCGCGATCGCCTCGCCATCCGAAATCAAGTCATCCAACGCAGCAATGCCGCAAATAGGCGCGATCGCCTGCAAATTTTCGAGGTTGTCGGCGATCGCCCCAACGAAAAAGCCGTAATTCACCACGCATTGTTTAGCCGCTCGCGCCAGCTTGTCGTCTAGCGCTTCCTGCGTAACCGTCGGCGGATTCGTATCCGGCATCTCCAGAAATGAGGTGACCCCCCCGCGCGCGCAAGCGTGAGACGCCGACCTCAGATCTTCTTGATGCTCGTTCCCCGGCTCTCGGAAATGAACGTGCGTGTCGATGATGCCGGGAAGTAAAACCTGATTCGTGCCGTCGATCGCGATATCGGCCTCGGGAGCTGCGATAGAGCGATCGATCTGGGAAATTTTGCCATTCTCAGCCAGAAGATCGCCCGCATAAATTTCGCCGCTGGGCAATACCATCCGAGTGGAATGAATCAGAGTTTTCATGGCAGATCCATGAGAAAGTCTGCTCTCAGCATACGTCCGTCAACCCGAATGGCTGTGACTTCAGATCGCTGCACGTCGCGAACGATTTCCCTCATTTTCGAGGCGTAGCGAGTTCGCACCCGATGCCAGCCACCGTCCGCCCTGACTCCACAGGCGATCGCCGCTTCTCCATTCCCTTGCTCGATTGAAAGACCCAGGAGCCTATGTATGACGCGATCGCGCCTCGCCATTCGAGACAGCCAACGCTTCCGACTCGCCGGATGGATTGCCATTGCCGACGGCATCATCTACGCTCCTTTTCAAATTGGAACGATGTTTTTCGATGCCTTCATGATTCAAAAGGGTGTCAATGTCGATTTATTTATCGCCCGCCATCTCATCTCAGCCGTATTCCTCGGCATGAATATGATCGTGCTGTCCATGCTGAGATATCTCCTGCAAAGTCGATATCAATATCGCACCTGCGATCACTATCTTAACACCCTCATCATCTGCCAAATCATTGGGTTTATCCTCGGCCTTGTCATGCCCATCAGCATCATCTTTTCCATATTTGCCACATTAAATGGGGTTGTATATGCGTCGGTTTATCTCGTTCTCGCACTATCGATCTTACAAATTTGGGGCGATCCCTTCCGCTTGCTAAAGCTCTATGCCTATTTCGCAATCGGAGCGAATCTTACCTATCTCATGTCCGTCTTACCGAATCTCCTGATTAGATTAGATCCTCGCATTGTCGCACTCCTTGGCATTGCCAACGTTGCACTCACTCTAGGTCTGGGCGTTATTTTAGGATGG
>JBCBTL010000556.1:0-2626 GCA_039818705.1 Cyanobacteria bacterium J06639_1 | reverse complement strand
GGCTGATAAAACCTGGAATTTCTCGGCGGCAAACGCGCTGGCGGTAATCGCGATAATCGCGGTTGACTGCCCGCGATCGCGGGAGCGAATGGACTGAGTGGCCTCATAGCCATCCATTTCGGGCATCCGCAAGTCCATCCAGATCAGATGAGGCTGCCACTGTTCCCACTGCGCGATCGCAGCTCGACCGTTTTCGGCTTCTCGCACTTCAAATCCCAACGGTTGCAGCAAACCGACCAACAGCTTGCGGTTTTCAAACCGATCTTCAACCACCAAGATACGATAGCGAGGCTGCCCCGGAGCGAGGCCGACGACCTGCCTGGAGGATGGCAGAGGCACATTGGCGACCTGCTCGGCCGCCGCCCGCCGCACCGGAATGCTGAAGCCAAAGGTCGAACCTTGCCCCAGCGTACTGCTGACGCTCAGCGCTCCACCCATCAACTGCACGAAGCGATCGCTGATGGGTAGCCCTAACCCCGTTCCCTGCTGCGATCTGCGACCCGCTTCAGACTGCACGAACGGGTCGAACAGCGCATCTAATTCGTCAGCCGCGATTCCAGCGCCGGTATCTTCAACCTCAACTCGCAGCCCGAACGTAGCCTTCTCCTCAGACTCGCTCGATGCTGCTACGCTTTCTGACTCGCATCGCACGCGCAGGACAACTTGACCCACGCTCGTGAATTTGACGGCGTTGTCCAGTAAATTCATCAACACTTGACGGAGCTTGCGTTCGTCCGTCGAGACATACTGAGGCACCTCTGGGGCTAGATCGAGTACCAGGTCTAAGCCCGTGGTTTGGGCGCGCAGCCGTAACGTCTGAGCTAAATCGGTGAGGAGCGCGTGGAGGTCGAAGGTGTTTTCGTAGAGAGTGACTCGACCGGCCTCAATTTTGGACATTTCGAGAATGTCGTCGATCAACTCCAATAAATGCCCGCCACTGCGATGAATAATGCTGAGATTTTCCTTCTGTGAAGGACTTAAGCGATCGTCGTGAGCCATCAGTTGAGCGAAGCCGAGAATGGCATTCAGCGGCGTACGCAGCTCGTGACTCATATTAGCCAGGAAGTCACTCTTGGTTCGATTGGCAATTTCGGCGGTCTCTTTTGCCTGTTGCAGCGCAATTTCTGTCCGCTTGCGCTCGGCGATTTCGGCTTCGAGATCGCGATTCGATCGCTCCAGTTCTTCCGTGCGCTTTTGAATGCGCTGTTCCAGCTCTGAATTTAACGTCTGGATGACGATCTCGGCCTGTTTACGTTCCTCAATCTCAACTTCTAGCTGCTCGTTGATCTGCGCTAGTACGGTCGGGCTAGGCAGTGCCAGCGCTTGAGGCAGGACGGGTACGAGTGCGAACGCCGTATAGAGCGAAACGATCGCGGTGACCGCTTTAACCGCTCCCGAGACCCAATAGGCAGGCACCCAAAGCGTCCACACGTCCAGAACGTGCGTCGTGCCGCACGTGAGAATGAAAAGACTGAACAATAAAAAGATGCGTTTGAACGGAATGTCCTTTCGCTGTCTGATGAAATACACCAGCAGCAGCGGAATGGAGTAATAGGACAGAGCGATGAGCGTATCGGAGAGGACGTGAGTCCACACCAAACTGGGTTGCCAGAGATAACACTGCCCGTGAGGCATGTACCGCTGAGAGAGAAAGAAGCTCAGGAACAAGGACATTGCGCTTTGCCTATCTAAAAAGCGACCCATGACGAGTGGAAAGCAACGCCACCGTTTCGCGATCGCCGCCGTGGAGCGCTCTTCCAAATTCAGCTAAACTCTCGCACATAATGGAAGCTCGGGCGATCGCTTACCCAGCCCGATCGACCTAGCCTGGTTATCTGTCGTTTCCAGTTGCGTTCAGTTTCCAGTTGCCTGCAGGTTCCAGTTGCGTTCAGTTCAGAGGACACCTCTTTGCCCACTCTCGGAGTCAACATCGATCACGTTGCCACTATTCGGCAAGCCCGTCGCACCGTCGAACCCGATCCTGTGGCTGCTGCCGTCCTGGCCGAATTGGCGGGGGCTGACGGGATTACCGTTCACCTGCGCGAAGATCGCCGCCACATTCAAGACCGCGACGTACGGGTACTGCGCGAAACCGTTCGCACCCACCTCAATTTAGAAATGGCCGCCACCGACGAAATGGTGGAGATCGCCCTCGGCATCCAGCCCGCTTACGTCACCCTGGTGCCCGAGCGCCGCGAAGAAGTGACGACCGAAGGCGGTCTCGACATTGCCGGACAGCTCGACCGCATGACCCGCGTCGTGGATAAGCTGCAAAGCCACGACATTCCCGTCAGCCTCTTCGTCGATCCCACGTCAGCCCAAATGCAAGCATCTGCCAAAGCGCAGGCGCAGTGGATCGAGCTGCACACGGGGTCTTATGCAGAAGCGAGCTCTGAAAGCGATCGCGCGATCGAGCTGAAGCATCTGGAACGCGCCACCCGCGAAGCGTTGGACTTGGGGCTGCGGGTTAACGCCGGACACGGTCTGACATACTGGAACGTACAGCCTGTTGCAGCGATCGCGGGGATGGAAGAACTGAACATCGGTCACAGCATTGTCAGTCGCGCCGTGCTGGTGGGATTGGAACGAGCCGTTCGCGAGATGAAAACGGCGATCGTTGAAGCTG
>JBCBTL010000555.1:0-2627 GCA_039818705.1 Cyanobacteria bacterium J06639_1 | reverse complement strand
TGATGTTTTTGGGTCGGCAAGCGAACCGACTTTGGAACTGGGTATGGTTCGGCACGATCGGGTTGGCGTTGGTGGCGATCGCGTTGAGCTGGTCGGCGATCGTACTGGATTGGACGCAAGAGAGCTACTGGCGTTTCGCCATCGAGTTAAAGACGCTCGAAGCCATTCCCGCGATCGGTACGACCCTGAGAACGATCTTGGTGGGTGGCTCGGCAGTTAGCACCGCCACGTTGACCCGCATGTATGCGCTGCACAGCTACGTGTTGACGGCGCTGGGCTTGGGAGCCGCGATCGCGCATCTCGTCGGAATCTATCGCTTGCGTTACCAAGCCATGCTGGAAGCCCTCAACGAATCTGACGATGCGGAATCCAGCTACGCAGCCATGGAGAGCTAATTCCGCCGTCCGAAATCCAAACGGTCGAACAGATAAAGTTCGGACAGAATGCGATCGCGCGTTCGCTGTCGCCATCGATCTGGGTACCCTAAGGCGATGATGCGCGGCGCTCGGGCTTTGAACACTCTGCATTGGTGGATAAAAACGGCGATCGCTCTCTGCATCGCGTGGCTGTGGCTCAGCCCGGCAGCGATGGCGACGATCGTGCGAATTGCGATTGCCAGAAACGCGGAAACCTTAACGATCGGCAGTTCGACAGCGGCAAAATTGGGCGATCGCCAGGGGCAGATCCTGCAAGACCTCGCGGCAGAGGAAACGACTGAGATCGCGATCGCCGATGGCAAGTTAAGTGCAGGCAAAGCGATTGATGCCACCCAACTCGTCCTCCAGCCAAATGACCCTGACGGTTTCGTCTATATCAACGATCGGGCTTACCGAGGCAGTTTGAGCCTGTTTCCCAGTGCGAGCGGCATTCTGGCCGTCAATTACGTCGAGCTGGAGCCTTACGTCAGCAGCGTTGTTGGGGGCGAAGTGGGGTCGGGATTTGAATTTGAAGCGATGAAAGCGCAAGCTGTCGCGTCGCGCACCTACGTGTTGCATCACCAGCAGCGGCGGCTGGGCGATCGCTACGACATTGGTAGTACGGCAGCCGCCCAGGTCTATCGCGGCGTTGCGGATGAATCTTCAGATACTTGGGCTGCCGCTCGGGATACAGAGCGCGAGGTGTTGACCTACGAAGGTCGCCTGATCGATGCGGTCTTTCATGCCTCGTCGGGGGGCGCAACGGAAAACGCGGAAGATATTTGGGGATTTGCGCTGCCTTATCTGCGCAGTGTCAAAGACAACTGGCAAGAAGCCCTCCAGCCCTGGACGGAAACGATTCCGTTGGCATCGCTAGCCGACTTTCTACGGGATGCAAACCTAGGGGATCTAGGGGAGATTGAAGGTTTAACAGTGTCTAGCAAAACGGCGACGGGACGAGCCACCGCGATCGCCCTCCAAGGTGAAAAAGGCAAAAAAGTAGTCCCTGCCGACGAATTCGCCCATCATTTCAACTTGAAAAGCACGTTTTTCTCGCTCGATGCTCAACCCGAAAAAGTCGTCATTGCCGGAACGGGCTGGGGGCATGGCGTGGGCATGAGTCAGTGGGGCGCGTTCGGTTTAGCCAAGCAAGGATGGACGTATCGGCAAATCTTGGCTTACTACTTTCAGGGTGTGGGATTGACCGAAATTTCACAGCCTTAAGGCGATAGGCGCTCGATCGCCCACGCATCTCCTTGCTGACGCGAATAGACGAGGCGATCGTGGAGGCGACTAGAGCGGCCTTGCCAAAATTCAATGCGTTCTGGAACGAGGCGAAATCCGCCCCAATGCTCGGGGCGGGGCACGTCTTCTGTGTCGGCGTACTCAGCTTCCAGTTCGGCTTGACGGCGTTCGAGTACCTGGCGATCGCGAATCACCTGGCTTTGCTCGGAAGCCCAGGCTCCCAGGCGACTGGATTTGGGGCGGCTGTTGAAATACGCATCGGACTCGGCTGAGTCGAGCTGTCGGACAGAGCCTTCGGCTCGCACTTGGCGTTCGAGCGCGTCCCACCACCACACCAGAGCCGCTTGAGGATTCGCCAGCAGCTCGCGCCCTTTGCGACTGCGGTAGTTGGTGTAGAACACGAAACCACGGCGATCGCAGCCTTTCAGCAAAACGATGCGCGCTGAGGGCTTGCCCTCGGGAGTGGCCGTGGCCAGGGTCATGCCGTTGGGTTCGGGAATCTCTGCGGCTAGGACTTCTTGCCACCAGCGATCGAATTGCTCGAACGGATCGGCGCTGGCATCGGCTATCTCTAGCGTTTCCCGTCGGTAGTCTCGACGTAAATCGGCAATATTGGCAGACATGGCGTAGAAAACGACTCAACGCTAGAAAGGCCTTTCATGGTAGGCGTGGCGCTTTTGGTGCGTCAAGCGGATCGCGATCGCCGCAGTCTGACTATTCCGGCAGTTCCACCACGACATTCGCCAGCTCGATATCGTCGTAATCCACCATCGACCCGCGATTGCTAGAGCGAACGGGCACGCCAATACTGAGACTGCCGCCAAACAGGGGAATGTTAACGGGCACGCTAGACGAGCGACTGATGGCAGAATGCCGCGTTTTTCCCGTGCGCAGCGTCACCGTATTGGTGCCCACCTGCAACAAATCGAGATCGAGAGGAATAGCAATGTTGTCGCGATTGACATC
>JBCBTL010000554.1:0-2631 GCA_039818705.1 Cyanobacteria bacterium J06639_1 | reverse complement strand
TGGGATGTCAACACCGGTGCCTGCGTGCGGGCAATGGGCGATCGCAAAGGGGCGATCCGCGCGGTGGCTTGGAATGGTGACGGTACAGTCATTGCCAGTGCTGGAGACGATCGCGTCGTCCAACTGTGGCAGAGCGCAACAGGCCAACGCCTCCAAGAGCTGCACGGTCATACCGACGCGGTGCTGGCGATCGCATTTGGGTGTGAGGGTCGGATACTTGCGAGTAGTGGCTGCGATCGCTCGATTCGTCTTTGGGATACTGTCACGGGTCAACTTCAGCAGGTGTTGCGCGGACACGATAACTGGGTTTGGGGGTTGGCCTTCGGCTCGCGCGGGGATTTGGCCTTCGGAACGGCCAGCGACGATCGCCCATCCTGCTTGCTAGCCAGTAGCAGCGACGACTGCACGATCCGGGTTTGGGATGCTGGCAGTGGCGAAACCTTGCAAACCTTGCACGGCTACAACAATTGGATTTGGTCGGTGGCCTATCATCCTCACGGCAAGCTGTTAGCGAGTGGCTCTTTGGACGGTATCGTCCGACTGTGGGATGTTGAGGCCGAACGGCAACGACAATGCTGTCTCGGTCATGCAGGGTGGATCTGGTCGGTGGCGTTTCATCCCGAGGGCAGCGTGCTGGCTAGCGGCAGCGATGACGGCACGATCCTGCTGTGGGATGTGGAATCGGGAACGCTCTTACAAACGCTGTTCGGTCATCACAACTCCGTCCGCGCGATCGCTTGGAGTCCCGACGGTGCAGTATTGGCGAGTGCTGGAAATGACTGCTGCGTTCGCTTGTGGGACGCAGCGACGGGAGAACCACTCCACATCTGCGAAGGTCATGCGGGCTGGGCAGTGGCGATCGCGTTTAGCCCGGACGGTCGCTCGATAATCAGCGGCAGCGGCGATCGCTCGGCGATCGTGTGGGATGTGGAGACAGGGATGCTGTCGGACGTTCTATCTCATCACGAAGACTCAGTACGCGCCGTCGTTTACAGCCCGGACGGCAGCGCGATCGCAACGGGCAGTGCTGATGGCACGATTGCGGTATGGGACGCGCAAACCACCGAACTCATCCGCATCCTCACAGGTCACGACAATTGGGTCGTGTCTTTGGCGTTCAGTCCAGACGGTCGATATCTCGCGAGCGGTAGTTTTGACGGCACGGTGCGGGTTTGGTCAGTTGACGATGGCACGGTGCTGAAGACGGAGCGCGATCGCGAAAGTTGGGTGCAGTGCGTTGCCTTCAGCCCAGATGGCACGACTGTGGCCAGCGGTGGCGCGGACGAATCGATTCGACTGTGGCGGTTTGACTCGAATGACGAAGCGCAGGTCGTGCGTGCCGCTCGACCGTATGAGGACATGAACATTTCAGGCGTCACGGGGCTGACTGCGGCACAAAAACTAACGCTCTTTCGCCTGGGAGCTGTTGAGACTCTTCAGTCACACCGTCCTGGGCAATCTGCAACGCGATCGCCGACGACTCGCACGCTCTAATGCCAGTGCTCAATGCCACATGACTTTAAAGAAATAGATGCGATCTCTCAATGGAGTTCCAAAGTTTTTCAAGACAGAAGGGCCAATTAGCATCGCTAATTAGCCCTTCGCGAACACCCAGATCGTTCTTGTGAGAAGAACCCTGGATTTACCTAGAACTCCGACAACGTGCGGGCATCGTAGGAGAGACCGCCGTGGTCGCGAGCGGTGCCAGCCAGGTTGATTTCGGCCAAGCGCTTGACGATCGCCGGACGACCGACGCGATCGCTACTGCCGAAGAGGCTATAACCATCACCCGATGCCGTCCATACTCCTTCGGGACGCTCGACAGCATCATCGAGAGTGCGACTGCTGTACGCCAATCCGCCATGATTTTTGGCGGTACCAGATTGGTTGATTTCAGCCAAGCGCTCGACAATCGCGGGACGAGCTTCAGCAGGTGCAATGCCTACGAAGGACGCAGAACCAGCAGCCAGCGCTGCAACCAACAAACCAGACTTAATACGTTGCATGAGATTTGACCTCCTAAATCGATGACCTGGAATGCAACACGAATGGACAGCGATCGCGACTCCCTTTAACTCTCAAATGCGGTTATTGCCGCAATAATTTGAGAGGTGAAGACGTTTATCGCGTTCTCGCTCCTGCGAAGAGCAATCGTCATTCATCTGTTGCGTACCAATCTAGTTTCAGCCAGATATCCAATTGAGTCGATATAGGAAAGTTCTGGTTTTTATCAGAAAAATTCAGTCTTTTGAATCAGGCAAGAAAGGTATAAAAATATCGACCTATCCAAATCTTCTGGCCGTAGAAATATAACATCTGAACAGCTATCCGAACGTACCTCAATTCTACTGAATCAATCTCATGTCAATGCCTACAAAGACTGAGAGCACTGCCGAACAGAGCAAATTCTGTCGAGGTGGCAAGGTTTTACTATTCGGCCTTTGCGATAATAGGCTTTACGACAGTTGTGCTAGAGACCGTCGAATGACTGCAAGTCATAAGCCAGGAGGCTGGTGTTATGTTTTCCGAACGCATCCTTCCCGAACGAAGTTTTGATGAAGTCGTAATCGCTGACTTTCAACAGTTCCAAATCGCGATTCCAACGAATAAGATTGATGAAGATCGGCATAT
>JBCBTL010000553.1:0-2639 GCA_039818705.1 Cyanobacteria bacterium J06639_1 | reverse complement strand
CGGATGGGAGAGATATGGTACGTTTCAATTACCACACTAAAATGTGCCATGAAACCTCAATACCGCATCCGCAAATGGTCTGAATATAACGCAGGAGTGAAACAACGGGGAAGCCTCACCTTTTGGATAGAGGACTCGGTTCTGGAGGCATGGATAGTTCCAGACTTGAGCGGTAAACCGGGAGCATCGGAGTATTACAGTGACGTGGCGATTATAACGATGGCCACTATCAAAGCCGTATATGGCCTCGCCGGACGACAATGCCAAGGCTTTTTAGAATCGATTTTTGAGTTGATGGGCATCGAGTTGTCGGTGCCCAATTACACTACCCTGTCGCGCCGCATGGGGAAACTCTCTATCTCATTGCCTGTGCAGCCGTCACAAGGCGCTCGTCATGTTGTGGTTGATTCAACGGGAGTCAAAGTGTATGGCGAAGGGGAGTGGAAAACTCGGCAACATGGCATTAGCAAGCGGCGCACCTGGCGTAAGTTGCATGTGGGGGTAGACGAGGAAACAGGGGAAATCTTGGCAGCTGTCGCTAGTACTAATGATGTGACCGACGGAGAAGTGTTGCCCGAGCTACTAGAGGCTATTGATGGTGATATTGAGCAAGTCTCAGCAGACGGAGCCTATGACCAGCGCAAATGCTATGACGCGATTCGAGAGCGTCAGGCGAAAGCATCAATTCCGCCGCGAAAAGGGGCAAAGATTTGGCAGCATGGCAATCGTAAAGCAGAGCGCCACATTCGAGATGAGAACTTGCGGCGGGTGCGAAACGTAGGCCGTAAGCAATGGAAGCGAGAGAGTGGCTACCATCGACGCTCTCTCGCAGAGACCACGATGTTCCGCTTTAAGGCCATCTTCGGTAGTCGCTTGAGTTCACGCACATTTGACAATCAGGCAGCTGAACTCTTCATCAAGTGTGCGGCACTGAACCGCATGATTCAGATTGCCAAGCCTGAGAGCTATGTCGTTGAGAGCTAATTTAGATAGACCAACAGGATGAGTTTTACCTTATTTGATTCATGCAACAAAGCCATCCAATTCAAAATTTCTCCTGTGGAGACGCTACGTGAACAAAAATCAAAATTCAAAAATCAAAAATTTTACGGCGTTGAGAGGAGACTCGGTTGAATGGGTTGGTCTGATGTGAGAGGTTGGTTGGCGCGGAGAATATAGGTGTCTCCGGATTCGAGTCCGGAGAGTATTTCGACTTCTCCGTTCTGGCGATCACCGACTCTAACAGAGCGGGATTGAGCGGTGGGTGAATCTCCGGTGTCACTGAGAATAAACACGATGGGATCGCTGGAAGTCTGCTCTGTGTCGCTGAGGGCTAAGGCACTTTCGGGGATGGTTAGGACGTGTTGACTGACCGGTGAGACAAAATCAACCCGTGCAATGAGCCCGCTACTAATGCGCTGTTGAGGATTCGACAGGGTGATTTCGATAGGAATTAGCCGGGCTGAGGCGTTGGCTACTGGGGAGATGCGGGTGACTCGCCCTGAAAACAGTTCTCCAGGAAAGGCATCGAGCTGAATCTCAGCGGGTTGCCCCACTTGAATTTGACTGCGATCGCGATCGGCCACTTGAACCATCACATGGATGGCACTTAGATCTCCCAACTGCACCACATCTTGCCCCGGTTGGATCAAATCTCCGGGGTCTGCAAATCGCTCTAATACTGTCCCTGTCAGGGGTGAGGTGAGGGTGGCGAAGGTCAGGCGTTCGCGGGTTTGGGCAAGGACTGCCCGTTGGGATTCTACTCGACTTTCTGCCGCGGCGATCGCCTGTTCACGGGTTCTGACGACTTGCTCTGCCGAGCGAACGGCCTGCTCTGCCGTACGTACGGCTGTTTGGGCCTGTTCTGCAAGCTGTTCGGCAATGGCACCATCATCCGCTAGAGATTGAAACCGATCGGCATCGGCTTCTGCCTGCTGTAATTCGGCGATCGCCAATTCTACCTGCGCCTCGGCATCAGCGACTTCGGCTTCAGCCTGGGTCACTAAAACCTCACGGGCGGCAAGCTCCGCTTCGGCATCTGTGACTGTCGTCTGCAGCAAATCCGCATCGAGTTGACCGAGCACGGCCCCGACTTGTACTCGATCACCTACATCCACTGTCAGGTTGAGTAACTGTCCTTCTGCTTGGGCGCGTAAGTTGACGGTTTGTACGGGAGCGGTGGTGCCCGTATAGGTGATGGAATTGCTTGATGTGGCTTGGGCGATCGCCACATCAACCACCACAACCTCATTTTCTGGAAACGTGTCGGAGCTAGACGGCTGACCAGTCTGTGCGGGAGATTCCCTAGAACAGCTCGATGCGATACCAGATACAGCATAAACAAGCGTTACTAACACTCGCCAATGCCAGCTTTGCAGAGTTAGTTGGTCAATGGTTTGCCGTCGTTGTCGAACCTGCATCATGTTGTGTGCCCTCCCTCTTGTACCCCTTTCTCTAACTGCGTTTTCCTCTTTCAGGACCAACCCGCGCCCTGAATTTTTGCCATGGATGACCCACATTGTTGTTGCAAATGTATCAGAAACTTGTTCAATGACAAGAATCGATTGACAATACCTGTGCCAATCAAATGCAACGGACGAACAAATGCAATCGGATTCACCATTCATCCTAATGCATAG
>JBCBTL010000552.1:0-2642 GCA_039818705.1 Cyanobacteria bacterium J06639_1 | reverse complement strand
AATCCATTTAGCCAAAGCGTTAGTCTAGAATGCCGTTCGATGAGATCGTTGATGCGGCGTTGGTTGTACCAGAATGCAAACAATAAGATGAAGGTTAGGCCGTAGTCTAAAACGGCAAACAGAATTTTGTCGATGTACTCGTTTAGCTCCGCTCCCGAATCAGGAATAGGGAGTTCCAGCACTAGGATAGTCATCGCGATCGCGTAAACCGCATCGATGAGTGCCCCAACTCGTTCTTTATCCATGCTTGACCAAATCTCAGGTGAACTCAGTGACGTGCGAGAGAGGGGGTGACGTTGAAAGCAATGCAAATGCGCTCTTCCGAACCATCAAAGGGCACCGTACCATGCCACAGATAGGACGGAAAGAAGACGAGGTCGTCGGTTTTGGGCGAGATATCGAAGTGAGTGCTGCGGTCGCCGGGCTGCTCGCTACGCTGGGGCGAAAATCGGAGATTCCCGCGATCGCCTTCGCGACATGAGGGGGGAATTTGCAGGTAGAGAACGCCACTGACGACGCTTTCTGGATGGGTATGAGGCTTCTGATATCCTCCCCCCGCCAACACGACTCCCCACCCACTGAGTTGGATGAAATCGGGGGAGCGAGGTAGCTCGATGTAACGACGATCGCGCTCGGCAATCGCATCCAGGTAAGCCAAAGCTCGTTCGAGCAGGCGTTGACCGAGAGCGGTGAAGAGGGAGTCAACTTCATTCCCGAAGAGTTCGTGGCTTTGAGAACCTCCCGTGGTGGGTTTGTTCGGTCGGTTGGCGACGAGGGTTGGATGCGCGCGCACGGCTGCGATCGCCTGCTGGCGTAACTCTGGGCCTACTGCGAGCTGTTCGAGACGCACGACGCGTGCAGGCTCGAATGCACCGCAGTCGGCTTCATTGTCAAAAAAGTTAGCCAACTCCTGGCGATCGCGTGCCGCCAGCATTGCGAGCAGGGCTGGAGCGCGAGGATTTTCGATTTGGGCGCGAGTCAATAGCTCGTTTGACATTGAGAGATCGCCGAGAGCGCGACGCACCTGAGCGCGTTTCACCAGGGGTTCTATGCGATCAGGCGATCGCATCAGCACGCGAGCGAGACGGTCGTCGGCTTTCCGAAGTTGGCCGAGACCGATCGCGAGGTCGGCATCGAGCAACAGGGCTTCGGGTGCGTCTGCCACGATCTCGAACGCCGCTTTGAGACTGGCGCGAGCGTCTTCAAAGCGATCGCATTGTTTCAAGAACGCGCTGAGGTTGTAGTGCGAGACGAATCGATCGGGCGCGAGACGAACGGCAGCGCGATACGCTACCTCCGCCTCCCGCAGCCAACCCAACTCGAAATAAACAGCGGCTGCATTCGAGATCGCTTCGGGATCGAAGGGATGCTGCTCCAGAAAGGCTTCCAGCAGAGTCTTCGCTTCTGGCAATCGCCCGCACGATACTAGTGCCGCACTCAACCCGAGGACGAGCTGTCGCTGCTGTGGCTGTCGTTCGATTGCCGCTTCGTAATGAGCGATCGCTTCGGCAGGCCGCTGGAGGTTTTGTAGAGATTGGGCGGCGATGAAATGCAACCGATCCTCTTGAGGCGCCTGCTGCAATCCTCGGGTCGCCACTGCTAGAGCGGTTTCGTAGTCCCGGCGTTCGAGATGTGAGACCGCGAGATTCAGCAGGATTTCGGGGCGATCGCCACTCAATTCAGCAGCCCGCGCGTAGAGGCTAGCGGCTTCTTTTTTATCGCCACTTTCTCGGAGCGCGTTGGCAAGATTGGCGAGCAGGCGCGGATCGTTAGGAGCAATGGCGACCGCCTGGCGAAGGGTCTCTACAGCAGCAGCTCGATCCCCCAGACGAACCAGAACGAATCCCATCTGACTGAGCAGCAACGTATTGGTTGGTTCTCGATCCAATTGCTGCTGCAATAGCGATCGCGCTTCAGGAAAGCGCTGCTGTTGGATCAGGTGAAGAGCCACTTGCTGCATGGCGCCATCCCAGGAGAGTGGTGGAAAGAGAAAACGCCCTCGCACTCTGAGACGAACCTGTGGGGATGATGGGTGTCTCCAGAAGGGGGGTTAGGCGATCGCGAACTCTTCTGTTAGCTCGCTTTCTTCCAAGGCTTGACGAACGCTGGGTTGAAGGTTTCGCAGAGCGATCGAGAACGTATCACCGTACCGTTGTTTGGTGAAAAGCAGGTAATTCAACCCAGAATCCGAGATCGACTGCAAGTTAGTTAAATCGAGATCGAGTCCCGAGAGGCCGTGCAGTTTCTCGATTTCCTCTTTCAGGTACTTCAGGCCGCTGGTCGTAAGGTCGCCTTCTAACGCAAGTGTGCCAATACCATTTTCAAAAGATACTAAATCGGCATCAAAATCGACCCCGGCTGGCGTAATACGACAGCGTACTTTCATTTCGCTTAGGTCGGTGGGCAGCTTTACCGTCAAAGCTTTGCTATCGAAATCAACGTAGTTTTGACCGTTGATCCACACTTCCGAAAGTTTAATGCTGCCAGCAGGCAAGATGTCAGGAGCAACGCGTAGGATATTGTCAGGCCATGCCCCTGGCGCAGGACTGAAATAGAAGTCCATTGGCTCTTTGTTGACAAGCAAATTGCTGTAAATAGCTGACAAAAAGCAGAGTTCGAAAGAGTGGTAGCCCGCCATCGAG
>JBCBTL010000551.1:0-2650 GCA_039818705.1 Cyanobacteria bacterium J06639_1 | reverse complement strand
AACGAGCCGGATTTCATTCTGCGGCGCACGGTAGTGGGCTGTCAGGCGATCGAGTACGCCAATAAAACCATCTATCTGCTCGACGACACCCGCCGCCCCCACATCAAAGCCCTAGCCGAACAGTTGGGCTGCAAATACGTCACCCGCCCCACCAACGACCACGCTAAAGCGGGCAACCTCAACCACGCTATCCCCCTCACAACTGGCGAACTAATCGTCGTCTTCGATGCCGATTTCGTCCCCACTACCAATTTCTTGACCCGCACGGTGGGCTTTTTTCAGAAGGAAGCCGTCGGCCTCGTCCAAACCCCGCAAACGTTTTACAATCCCGATCCCATCGCCCGCAATTTGGGGCTAGAGAACACGCTCACTCCCGAAGAAGAAGTGTTCTACCGTCAAATTCAACCCATGCGGGACGGGTCTGGGAGCGTCGTTTGTTCGGGCACGTCCTTCGTGATGCGACGAAGCGCGATCGAGTCTACGGGCGGGTTCGTCACCGACTCTTTGAGTGAGGACTACTTCACGGGCATCCGCCTCGCCGCAGAGGGCTACGAAATCGTCTATCTGGATGAGAAACTCAGCGCGGGTCTGGCGGCTGAAAACATCTCTGCCCACGCCACCCAACGCTTACGCTGGGCGCGCGGCACGCTGCAAGGCTTGTTTATCGATGCAAACCCTCTCACCATTCCCGGTTTGACCCTCGTGCAGCGGTTGGGACACCTCGAAGGACTCTTGCACTGGTTTAGCAGCATCGCCCGCGTCGTGTTTTTGTTGATGCCATTGGCCTATTCATTCCTTCTGGTGATTCCCATTCAGGCCACCGCCGCAGAGTTGGCGTATTATTCGCTGCCGTTTTATCTCGTGCAGCTTACCGTGTTCGCGTGGCTCAACCGGCGATCGCGTTCCGCCCTACTCTCGGATATCTACTCGCTCGTCTTAGTCTTTCCCCTTGCCTTCACCGTCATTCAGGTGATGCTCAACCCGTTTTCCAAAGGGTTCAAAGTCACGCCCAAAGGGACAACGAGCAATCGCTTTACCTTCAACTGGCAACTTGCCTGGCCGCTAGCCTTTTTATTCGTCATCACCGCATTGAGCCTGTGGCGCAATTTGGGCTTGTGCCTGAGCATCGACTACCTCAGCTCCGAACGCTGGACGGGCATGGGCTGGGGCTGGATTTGGAGCGGCTATAACTTGATGATGATCGGTATTGCACTGCTGATTTTGCTCGACGTGCCCAACCCCGATCCTTATGAATGGTTCGACCTGCGCCGCGTGGCGCGCCTTCAGGTGGGCGATCGCACTTGGTGGGGCACGACCGACATCATTTCTGAAGTGGGCGCGTGCGTGGAACTCACGCAATCCGGGTTCCCGGAAGCCACGCCAGAGTCATCACTCTCGGGCACGTTTGAAATTGTTGATGCCAATATTTCTATTCCCGTGCGGATCGCTTCCGTGCGCCAAGACGCAAAATTCCCGAGCGTCCAGCTTGCCTATCGCGAAGACGAGATGACCTTAAGCGATCGCCGCCGCCTGATCGAAATGCTGTTTTGTCGGCCCGGCCAGTGGCAGCGCCGCAACACTCCCGGCGAACTGCAATCGATTCTGCTGCTGTTCAAAATCCTGTTGCGCCCCCGCGTGCTGACGCGGGACACCTCCACCCGCGCGATTTCTGTGGCGCAGGTGTGAGCGATCGCCGTAGCGCCAGATGCCGAACCCCTGCATGTCGGCAAGACTGGCAACAGTAGGATCTTTGGCAGACGCGATCGCCTCAGCAGGAGTTGTCCGTGCGAACTCAACCCAGACTCAACCCTGCCTCTCCCTGGCAGTGGATATTAGTGGCGCTTGTCGTTGCCGGAATTGGGTTCCGCTGCGCCAATCTCGATCTCAAACCCTACAGCCACGACGAAGCCTACACCTCCATTCGGGCAGTCGGCCAAACCCGGATGGACTTCGACACCACCTGGTTTCAAAATCGCGTCGCCACCATCGACGACCTGCGCGCCTATCAGGTCATTCAGCCGGGAAGTACGGCCTGGGACACCGTGCGATCGCTCCAGCTCGAAGACCCGCAGCACCCGCCCCTGTATTTCCTGCTCGCCCGAGGCTGGATGAACCTCTTCGGCGATTCCGTGACGGCAACCCGCAGCCTAGCCGTCCTGTTCAGTGTCCTGGCGCTGCCCGCCATGTACGTCCTCGGGTTAGAACTGTTCGGCAATCCCCTCTCCGGCTGGCTGGCGATGGTAGTTTTTGCCCTCGCCCCCTTCGACATTCACTTCGCCCAAACCGCACGGCAGTACAGTTTGCTCACCGGAACGATTTTGCTCAGCAGCATTTTTCTACTGCGTGCGGTGCGATCGCGACAGTGGAGCCACTGGTTCGGCTATGTCGCCACCTCTGTCGTTGGACTTTACGCGCACCCGTTTTTTATCCTGAACGCGATCGCCTACGGAGCATACTGCTTTTTGCTCGGTCTGTTCGGCATTCAGCACCCGCAAACGCCCTTCGAGCAGAAGCGCAAAGGTCTGAGAATGCTCGGTACGGGCGTGTTTTTATCCTCAGCTTGGCAACCGTTTTGGCAATATTTCCGAGCGATGCTTCTGACTACGGCGCTCTACGGCCCGTGGCTGTGGGTGGTGTACCGACAGCGCGC
>JBCBTL010000550.1:0-2660 GCA_039818705.1 Cyanobacteria bacterium J06639_1 | reverse complement strand
GGCGGCAGGGGTCGCGCGCTTCACCTTTGATGAGCTGTGTGCGCAGCCTTTGTGGGCGGAAGACTATCGCGCGATCGCGGCAGACGGTCGCGTGGTGTGGCTGCGTGAGCGATCGGAAGTCGCCGTGCGCTCGGATGTAGACGGACGAACGCAGCCCTATTTGCGCGGTACGCTGCTCGATATCACTCAACTCAAGCAGGCTGAAGTCGAGCGAGATCGGCTGTTTCACCTGTCGCCGGATATCATTCTGGAAGTCGGATTCGACTGCGGCGTACGGCGCGTCAATCCGGCTTGGCAGCGCCTCACGGGATTTTCCTCGCAGGAGCTTTGCGATCGCAGATTTATTGAATTCGTGCATCCCGATGACGTGGATGCAACTGAGACGCGCCTGACCGACTTACATTACGGCCAGCGCATTACGGATTTCGAGCATCGTCTCATTCGTCGTGACGGCACGGTGATGTGGCTGTCGTGGAATGCCATACCGTATCCTAACGAGCAGCTTGCCTACGCGATCGCTCGCGATATTACAGCTCGCAAAGAAGCGGAATTTGCCCTGCGACGGCAAAGCCAGCACGATCGCTTGACGGGGGCGATCGCCGAGTACGCCCAGCAAACGCTCGAACTCGAAAGTATTTTGGCGGCAAGCAGCCGCGATATTTGTCAGGCGTTGCAAGTCCATCGCGTGGCGATCGCCTACCTTGCCACAGACGGCACGGGGGCGATCGTGGCCGAACACGTTGCGTTACCCGAGATGCATCTGCCGGTCAAACTGTTCAATCGCCCCGAATGGTTCGAGACGGTTGCGAAATGTCGTGCGGGGGATACGTGGTGCGTTCCTGACATGGACGCTTGGGTTGATGCGGATGAGGATACGCAGGCGATCGCCGCCTACTGGTCGAGTTTTCACGTCCGCGCCGCGATCGCTGCCCCCATTACTCGTGAAGACGGTCAGCTTTGGGGGCTGCTGCTGGTGCAGCAGCGGGACGCGGCACGGCAGTGGCAGCCGGATGAGTTAGATTTTGTCCGGCACGCCGTCGCGCAGTTGGCGATCGCCGTGCGCTTGGCGGGGGAGTACCAGCAGGTGCAGCTCCTCAATGCCGAGCTGCGCTACCAAACCGAAAAGCAAACGGCTGAACTTCAGCTTTCGCTAGAGTTCGAGTCCACTCTCAAGCGCATTACCGACAAAGTGCGGGATAGCTTGAACGAAAACCACATTTTGCAAACGGCGGTTGAAGAGGTCGCGCGCGGGCTGGAGGCAAGCTGTTGCAATGCTGCCCTGTACGACTTGGAGAACCGGGTTTCGACGATCTTTTGCGAATTCTCGACCGAGTTCCCCGCGATGGGTCGGCAGAATTACTTCATGGAGAATTCGCCGGTCATCTACGATCAACTGCTGCGGGGCGATCGCTTTCAATATTGCGCCCTCTATCCCAATCCCCAGCGCGGGCGCGTCGCAATGTTGGCCTGTCCGATTCGCGACGATCGCGGCGTGATGGGGGACTTGTGGGCGATAACGCGACCCGAGCGCGGCTTTACCAGCCGGGAGGTGCGCCTCGTCGAGCAGGTGGCCAATCAATGCGCGATCGCCATTCGCCAAGCCCGGCTTTACAGCGCCGCGCAATCGCAGGTGGAGGCTTTAGAAAAGCTCAATCGCCTCAAAGATGATTTTCTCAGTACGATTTCTCACGAATTGCGCACGCCGATGTCGAATATGAAGATGGCCGTGTCGCTACTCAAAGTCAAGCTCGATCGCTTATTAGATACCGAAGCGCTAGCGTCTCTCGATCGGTATTTGACCATTTTAAGTTCGGAGTGCGAGCGCGAAATTCAGCTTATCGACGATTTGCTCTCGCTCAATCATGCTAGCGACACCACATTTATGTCGTCTAGGAGCGAACCGGTCGATGTCACGACTTGGCTGACCGAGGTGGTAGCTCCTTTTCAGGCGCAGATCGGCGCTCGCAATCAGTCTTTTTCCCTTGCGGTCGAACCCGATTTGCCCGCACTCGACATCGATCCCGTGATTCTCGGGCGCGTCGTGGCGGAACTGATCCGAAACGCCCACAAATACACTCCTTCTGGAGGGCACATCGCGGTCGAGGCGATCGCATTACCCTGCTGCTGCGTCTTCCGCTTCAGCAATACGGGAACGGCGATCGCCCCAGAAGAATTGGAGCGCATTTTCGATCGTTTTTATCGGATTCCCAACGCCGATCCGTGGAGTCAGGGCGGGACGGGATTGGGCTTAGCCTTGGTGAAAAAACTCATCACCTACTTGGGAGGCGGCATTTCTGCGACGAGTGAGACAAGCAAGGTGACGTTCAGGGTTGAACTCCCTTGGCAGCCCAGTGACGACTCGTTGCCATCGCTTCTGTCGTGAACGTCGCTCTCGAAAGCCCTGCTCGAATGAGCGCTGGCTAGTCGCCCTCGATAGCAGGCGAGTTGATGTCAATATCCTGTTTGAGGGGATACAGGGCTGACTGCGGAGTCAGATCGGCCAACACCGATCGCAGCATTTGTGCCGGACTCTCGTCATCCCAGCGATCGCCGTGCTGCAAATAGTCGCGGGTGGCTCGACCGACCAGATAGGCTGTAAATCCAGCCGCGCTCGCCTGAGCCAACGCCGCCATCCCATAGGCCGTGACGCTCGTCCCAAC
>JBCBTL010000549.1:0-2663 GCA_039818705.1 Cyanobacteria bacterium J06639_1 | reverse complement strand
ATTTGAATGAAATAGCCCTGGGATGGACAGCTCTATTCAATGCTACTTTTAATGACAATATTGATGCCGTCAAAACTTTAGTAGCCGCTGGTGCGAATCCAAATGTGACTGCAGATGGGAAAGAGCTTGGCTTTGCCTTGATGGCTGCTATTGATAATTCGAATCCGACAGGAAGAAACCCGAATGCAGAGGAAATCCTTTCCATTCTTAAAGAGGCTGGTGCAAAATATTCAATCTATAGGCGAGAGTAAAGCTTTTCTTTATCCAAACACTACCTCAGCTCTACTCTAGGATTCACGTTCAATATTGACAGCGTTACTCCATGAGAGGTTTAACCCAGCGAGGTGGCTCTGAAATGGGACTGCCGAGTTTTTCGAGGACTAGATAAGCGATGACGTGGACGAAGAAAACGTAGAGCAAAGAGTGGGCGGCTAGCATGGCGATCGCGGTCACGGTCACCCCCCAAGTGGAAGCTGAGATGTAAATTCCGAGCCATCCCAACGTCCAGTCCAATAGCCAGTTCGTTACCGTCGTCAGTTGCAAGATGAGGTAGCGCCACAGGTTTTCCCCCACGAGTAGGGAAGACAGCGCGAACTGAAACACTAGACCGAAGGTGTTGAGGGCTGCGCCTGTTGGAATTGACCAGTACCAAGACTGGCGCGATCGCCACAGCCGACCCAGCCACAACCCCAAACAGCCATAGGGCATGAAATAAACAACGCTACGCGTCGGCCCCATCAACACCGTCAGCAGCAACGTCGTAACGGCCAACGTAATATTCCCGGTGCGTCGTCCCCAGCGCACCACCGCTAGCGCCACGGGCATCGAAAAGAAAAGACGCAAAAATGGCCCCGTGGGATTGATGTAGACCGTCGTTAACCAGATCAGGGCTGAGGTACTCGCCAAAAATGCCGCTTCAACCAAGCGACGGGAATGTGACGGGTAGTCGGGAGGAGCGGGGGGCAAAGACGGTAACGTCACGGAGATGACCTCGGGGGCGATCGCGGACAACAGCTTGGGAAGACCGAACGATGGAGATAGATTTTCAATAAAAGTGTATTGGAGACTACATAAACTCGACTGTAACCCAGCGAACTAAGCGATCGCGGCGACTCGATTATATGAATTACAGATGAAGAAAACGTTTGCAAATTCGCGATCTATACTCGGCTTAGGATGTGGTTTACCGAAGGCCATTCGGCTCGATTTTAGGTTTCAGAAGGCGATCGCGGTTGTGGTAGCGTAAGAGCCTCAGACGAGTGGTGGTGCTTCGGAGGAGGGAGGTCAATGGATACAGTTGCGTTCATGGAACGATACGGGTTCGACCTCGATCGCCTGCGTGGAGATGCGTGGGTGCGCAGTTGGGAAGAACGATTCCCCGCCTTGTGGGTGATTCCCGCAATGGTAGAAGCACTGTATCAAGGTCGTTACAAAGCTGTTTCGGTCGAGCAACTTTTGCGGATGTGGCGCGATCGCAACTACCCGCGATTGAGTTTTGGCCTAGACTTCACTCGCAAAGTGTGGCCGGAGGTCACCGAAGAAGTGCAAAAGGTGCTGGTGCAAACGGGGCCGAGTTCGTTTCAACTGCGCAAGTGGCAGTACCAGGCGTTCGACACGCAGCAGTGGTATCGGGAGCATCGCGGCGGCAAGGCGATTACCATCTACCGCCTGCGCCAGCAGCTTCGCGAGCAGCCCCTACCGCACAATCTCGGGTCTTTCTCGAACCCCGACCCCTCAGGTTCCTCGTCAGACCTGCCTGAAGACTAGCGATTCTGGCGGCGTTTCAATTCTCGTAGTTCCAGTTCGGTTTCTAAATCTCCAAACTGTTTTTCTAGGTCATCGAAATCTCCTGACGAGGTGGAACCACTGCTCCACGCCGAGCCTGGAGATTTGGTCTTCTGTGCGTTTGGAGTTGCTTTAACTCCGGCTTGGATGCGATCGCGCACCTCCTGACGGCGCACTTTCACCTGTTGTAAAAGCTGCTCCATTTGCTGCAGGCGGGTTTTCGCGCCCTCCATTTGGCCCCACAGCAAATTCCCTTGCTGCAACAAACTGGCTTCGCGCTCCCGCGCGCCCTGCGCGAGGTCGGGGCGGTTGGCTGCCATAGCGCGCTCGATGCGCTGATGCCAGGTTTTAATCTCTTGCGCGGTCGTCAGAATTTGGCTTTGCAAGCGCTGCTGTTCCGAGCGACTTTCGGAAATCAGGCGCGAGGTATCGGCCTCTTGCTGGCGAAGTTGTTCTTCGATCGCCTGTAGCTCCAGTTCGGGATGCGATCGCAGGAATTCTTCCAGGCGCGTTTCCAAAAACCGGATCAGATCTTCAATTAGATTCATCGTTTGCTGGCGCGCTTGCGGGTTGGGGTTGAGCGTCGGAGCTGGACGAAAGCGATCGCTCCAGTCGGTCGAAGGGCAGACGCAGCGATTGCGTTCCGTCACTCACCTCTACGCTATCGCGATCGACCCCCACCACGCGCCATCCGTTCGCGACAATTTCACCCACGGGAACCTGCCGCAGCGTCCCTCCCACGGAAAGCAGTGGAATGGTCTGGCCGCTCTCGTCCTCCACAAACCCAATCGGCCGCACGCCAGGAAGTTCGGGATGAACCGTAGAGCGATTCGCTCGGTTGGAAAAATGCTGCAGTTCGTCGCTGTCGATCGTCCAAG
>JBCBTL010000548.1:0-2663 GCA_039818705.1 Cyanobacteria bacterium J06639_1 | reverse complement strand
TACCGTCAACTGCGCGCAGCACTCACTGATTTGGCGCGCGTGCGGAAACTGCTCGATCTGCCCGAGAGGTCGCGCCAGGTGAGCTGAGCGCGAGATCGGGGCAAACGGCATTGTGAAGGGCATTTGGATCGAGGTAAAGAAAAGGCGATCGCTGGTGGGCGGCTTCACGCTAATTTGGACGAAGTTGCACTCTTTTGAAGTCCATGAATCTCTCCGCCGCCAGTCAGTCAGTCAGTGAAGCGTTAGAACCGATTGCCGCCCAATTTCGCAGCATGAATATTCCCGCACCGATTACCCACTGGGGTCATCCATTGATGATGGGAATCGTTGTTATTGCGATGGGTAGCGCTGTCGCCTACGCGGGATGGAAAGGCCGCACCAGTTTCGAGGCAGAAGTCAAGCGCGAGAACCTGAGCAATCACAGTTTGTGGGCGCGGTTGATGTTCGTATTCATTGCGTTGGGCTACACCGGCGGCGTGTTGTCGTTGGTGATGCAAAACCAGTCGCCGCTGCAAAGCCCTCACTTCTGGACGGGATCGCTGGTGATTTTGCTGCTTTCCAGCAATGCGGTGTTGTCGATGACGTTTTCAGGCGATCGCGCCGCTCTGCGTTCCACCCACGCGTATCTCGGCTCCTTCGCCCTGGCGGTGATGGCCACTCATGCTGTCTTGGGTTTGCGTCTAGGACTGTCGTTCTAGCAGCGCGTCGCCGTCGAGCGCACAGACGAAATTCATGGCTCCCAAATTGAGCGGGTCGTCAATCGGAGCCATCCAATCCATCTGGGCGCGATCGCCGTTTTCGCTGAGATCTTTGAACACGCGGCGATCGCAGTCGTATAGCGTCGTATAGTCCGTACGTTTTAGCTCGTCACCGCTCGCGTCGGTGAAGTAGCTCGCAATCCGGCGCAAGCTGGGCGAGAGGCGGATGGAGTCGAGATCGACGTATTGGTGCAGGTCGTTTCCTACCGAAGATGCCAATTCCCATTGGGTGGCTCGGGCGGGGAATGGTAGGTGAATCAGCATCGCGAGCGCGAGCGCGAGAGTCATCGATAGTCTTGTCAGCACGCGGGCAGTCTCCGAAAGGATGCGATCGCCATTGTCTGCGGTCTGGCGGCTCCGTTCAAGCTGCCGCAAGCGTTTGATAGAGTACAAGTCGAACGAACGGGCGAGTACGTGCAGCAAAGCAAGACATCGTCGAATTCCCCACGTCCCCGACGGCTGATGTCGAGGTGGCAGCGGTGGCTAGTGCGCTTGGGGGTCGGCGGAGCGATCGCGATCGCCGTACTGGCGCTCTACATCTGGTGGCAACGCCCCGTCCCCGTGCCCGAAACTAAAATCTTTCAGGGCGTTACCTATCGCTGCGAGCGTCTGACTCCCAGTGATGAAGCCAGTGGACTCATGCACTTGGTCGAGATCGATCTCTCGGCTCCCGGACTGGAACTTTACGTTACGCCTTTAGATGATGTGGCGCTCCGTCAGGGATGGCAATATCGTTTACGCTGGTCGCCGCGAGTGGTGCGGACTGAAGATCTTGCGGTGATGGTGACGGGAACGCTGACAAAATTTCGAGACAAGCCCTGGCAGCAGTTTCCAGGTCGATTGGCGAACTCAATTGAAACGCTCATCTCTGACGGTCAAATCAACCACGTCCACGAGCACAGCTACATGCTTTGGTTCGAGGACGACCTCACGCCCCATCTCGAACACACCAAACCGCCACCCCAGGCATCGATCGAAAACGCGCGCTGGGCGATTAGCGGCCAGGGATTGCTGTTGAGAAATGGTGCCTTGGGGAAATCAACCGATCGCGTTCCCGACGCACGGGTGTTGGTAGGACTCAACCGCGATCGCGAGCATCTCTTTCTCGCCGTTTTCGAGCGCGCCTCCACCCGAGTGGCCGCCGAACTGCTGAGATTCAACGGTGCCGTTGACGCGATCGGGATGGATGGTGGCACGTCGAGCACGATCGCGATCGGTCAAGACGCTCGGGGTATTCGCCCGCGCACGCTGCTATTTCCGAAACGCTTCATCCCCACTCACTTCGGCATCCGAGCATTACCGATCGAGTAGAAGCCAATCAAACACCAACATCCGACCAGACAGCTAGTTCATTGCCGTTGGGGTCGGTGAAATGAAAGCGGCGACCGCCGGGGAATGAAAAAATCTCTTGCGCGATCGCTCCCCCAGCCTCCGTCACCCGCTGCATCGTCGCTTCCAAATCGGAGGCGTACAGCACCACCAAAGCTGACCCATTCGCAGTTGACGCGCACAGCTCGGACTTGAAAAAGCCGCCGTCGAGTCGCCCATCGTTGAACGCGGTGTATTCGGTGCCGAAGTCTTCAAACGTCCAGCCGAATACGTCACCGTAGAACGTCTTCGCCCGTTCGAGATCGCGGGCGGGAAGTTCGATGTAGTCGATTTTGCGATCGCCAGCCACGGCCATTCTCCTGGTAGAAACGGATTACTCGTCTAGTCGGCAATCGCCGCGTTCAGCCTCAGTTTGGCAATCTCGGCAATTTGAGCCAGCGCTTCGCGGAATTCTTCATCCATAGATCGCTGAAGGCGGCGATCGAACGTTTCGAGAATATCCGCTTTCGTCCGAGTTTTGACCGCCAGCACGAATGGAAACCCAAATTTGTCTCGGTAAATTTGATTCAGCATCCG
>JBCBTL010000547.1:0-2663 GCA_039818705.1 Cyanobacteria bacterium J06639_1 | reverse complement strand
CATCACTCTCTCTGCAGTCGCCAGCCCTCCACCGCCCTCACCACTCCCACCCTCACCACAACCACCTTCGCCACCTGCACCGACTCCTCCAGCACCGACATGGCTGCCGAACAACTGCAAGCAGTCTCGACGACAGCACAGTCACTCGCCACGGCCGTCCGCAGCGCCGAACGCCATCGCCTCCGCGTCAACCAAACCCTCGACAGCAGCCGCGACGCGATCGAACTGGTCAACACCACATTCGCCATGGCGCGGGACATGTCGGTTGCCGCAACGCAGCAGATCGGCTCCCTCGAAAGTTACGCCACCACTATCGCCACCATTGCCGCTCAAATGCTGCACTTCGTCGAACAGATGGAGCTGTACGCGATCGCCTCCCAAAATTCCGCCCTCGATAGCTCAGCTCTCGATCTCTCTAGCGAGCGACCCGACTCGCTATCGCTAGCGCAGCAGGTCACGTCCACCACGCGCCGTTTGGTTTCGTCGGCTGCCGAACTCGACCCGCTCCTCGACAAGCTGCGCCACGAAGCCAGCAAAACCAGTAACGTCGTCTCCAACACGACCCAGCAGATCGTCAGCGGCACCCACCTAATGGGCGAGCTTCAGGGCAACTTCAACCAGTTGGGCGATGCCAACACCCGCATCCAATCCTTACTGTCAGACGCGATCGCGATCGCGTCCGAGCAGGTTCAGTCAGCATCAGCAGCACACCAAACGGTATCCGCCCTTGCCACCCGCTCCGATCTCGATGTCGTCGAACCCGCAATCGAGATAACCGATAAATTTACAACCCTGGCCGCGCTCGCGCGCGAGATCCAAACCGGCTTGGAAACACTCCGCATTCAGCCCGTTCGCGAAGACTCAGACAGCCTCAGTTGAGCGAAGCCAATACGCCCACGAAGCTGGCCGACCAGGCGATCGCCAGAAACCCTGCCAAAAAGGCCATCGGAATCAGCCAAATCGTCCGCCACCAGGGCAGATCGAGAGCAATCGCGGTTGCTTTAATCTCCAAAATGGTAAACCAGGCCAGCGCCAGCAGCCCCAAAATCGTTCCGATGGCTCCGCCAAACTGCTGCGCGGGAGCTACGAACAGCCAGGGGAGTCCGCCGAAGGCCGTCAGGGTCAGCAATTCGTTGAGCTGCGGGTCGCGCCCCATCGAGAAGGCCAGCAGCCGGAGCAGAGCAACCACCACGACCCAGCCCATTAATCCTAAGATGGCGCTGAGGGCGATCCCAGCCGCATTCATGCCGTTGCGTCGCCCCCAATCCGCCGCGTTCAGCACGATCACCACCAGTCCGGCCTGCCAAATTAACGGTCGGGCTTTCAACGCAGCGAAGGCGCGATCCGGCCAGAACCAAGTTCCGTAAATTGCATCCAACAGAGCCAGCACCGCAGTTTGCCCCGATACAACACAGCAGCAGCCGGACGACCCGAACTGCTGCTGTAGCCTAACAAACTCTCAGAGTCGCGCAGCGACGAATGATGAAGTTAGCCAACCCACTTGGAAGCCATGTGCTCGGCCAAATCAACCACGCGCTGCGAGTAGCCCCACTCGTTGTCGTACCAAGCCATCACTTTCAGCAAATCGCCGTCCAGAACGTTGGTGAGCTGAGCGTCTACGATCGACGAACAGTCGTTGCCGCGATAGTCGATGGAGACCAGAGGCAGCTCGGAATATCCCAAGACACCGCGCAAGCCGTTTTCCGACGCTTCTTTGAAGGCCGAGTTCACTTCTTCAGCAATCACGTTGCGCTCGGTCTGCACCACCAAGTCCACCATCGAAACGTTGGGGGTAGGAACGCGCACGGCCATGCCGCTGAGCTTGCCTTGCAGTGCGGGCAATACGAGAGCAACTGCCTTCGCCGCTCCAGTGGTGGTGGGAACGATGCTCATCGCCGCCGCACGGGCGCGACGCAAATCGCGGTGGCTGGCATCCAACAGGCGCTGATCGCCGGTGTAGCTGTGGGTGGTCGTCATGGAGGCCCGCTTGATGCCGAACTTCTCTAGAACGACCTTCAGCACGGGCGAGAGACAGTTGGTGGTGCAGCTCGCGTTGCTAACCACGTTGTGGCGCACCGGATCGTAAGACTCTTGGTTGACCCCGTACACGAAGGTGGCAACATCGCTGCCCTTGCCGGGAGCCGTAATCATGACCTTCTTCGCGCCCGCTTCGATGTGGCGCGACGCACCGGGATAGTCGCGAAATACGCCCGTGGCTTCGATCACCAAGTCAATTTCGAGGGCTTTCCAAGGCAGGTTGTTGGGGTTGCGATCGCTCACCACCGTAATCCGCTTGCCGTCAACGAAGATGGCGTTGTCTTCAGCGCGAACGTCGGCACCTTCAAACGTGCCCAAAATCGAGTCGTACTTGAGCAGGTGCGCGCTGGTCTTCGCATCGCCCGTGTCGTTAATGGCGACGAGATCCAATTTCGAGTTCTTGCGTCCGTGCAAGCAGCGCACCACGTTCCGACCGATGCGCCCAAATCCGTTGATTGCTACCTTGACCACAGCCCGTTATCCTCGCTTGTCTGAACGCCGCTTTTGCTTAGCACATGATACCGCAATGGCTTACAAATCTTGGGAAGATTGCAGATTTATCAAGCCGATCTCGGTGCGGCATCGATCGCCTTTACCGATCGCCTTTTTAGTTCTCGACGCTCCAG
>JBCBTL010000546.1:0-2665 GCA_039818705.1 Cyanobacteria bacterium J06639_1 | reverse complement strand
GATTGATCACGACTTTGTCTAACTTGGGCACCTGATGGATGTTGGTGCAGCCCAATTCAGCCATCAACTTGGGTTGAATCGTCGTCTTGTAGATTTCCAGGAGCGGCTTCTTAGGCATGGTTAGGGACAGAATCAGGACGCGCGGGGCGAATGAACTGGGGACAAACAGTCAGTAGCGAGGCGACCTCAGTCGAGGATTTCGCCAGTTGCTTTGAGCTTGCGCACTTTCTTCCCTTCGGGAGTGAAAGTGTAGGTGATGCGGCTAGCGACTTCTTTCTTCTTGGAATAAACCATCACGTTGGAGGCATGGATGGGAGCTTCCATCGTCTCGATGCTGCCGCTTTGCCCTTCTTGATTGGGCTTGACGTGCTTAGTGATGACATTCACGCCTTCGACGATCAGCTTGTTCTGCGATGGAAACGTCGCCGTCACCTCGCCGACTTTGCCTTTGTCATCGCCAGCGATCACCTGCACGGTGTCGCCAGTTTTGATTTTCATCTTGTAGCGCAGACCGTCGCGATGCTTGCGAATGCCTGGGCGCTTGACGAGAGCAGCAATTTGACTGCGCTTTAAGCGACGAGCCATGACTACAGCACCTCCGGAGCGAGCGAGACGATTTTGGTGTAATTCTTATCCCGCAGCTCGCGCGCCACGGGGCCAAAGACGCGCGTGCCTTTGGGGTTGCCGTCGGCGTTGACGATTACGGCGGCGTTGTCGTCGAAGCGAATCGTCATGCCGCTGGGACGGCGGACGCTCTTCACGGTGCGCACCACGACGGCGCGGACGACATCAGACTTTTTGACGGGCATGTTGGGGGTGGCATCTTTGACGACCGCCACGATCAAATCGCCCACGCCCGCATAGCGGCGACCCGTGCTACCCAACACGCGGATGCACTGCACTTTGCGCGCTCCGGTGTTGTCGGCGACGGTAAGCATAGTTTCTTGTTGGATCACGATCGCCTACCTTACTTGAGAATCTCTTTGACAATCCAACGCTTGTTCTTGCTCAGCGGGCGCGTTTCGGCAATGCGGACGCGATCACCAACTTTGCAAGAGTCGTCTTCGTCGTGAGCCTGAAAGCGTTTGGTTTTGACGACGATTTTTCCGTACTTGGGGTGAGCCACCCGATCTTCGATCGCCACCACGACGGTCTTCTGCATTTTGTCGCTGACCACTCGGCCAACTCGTTCGCGCGTTGCCATCAGGACACCTCACTCTCGTCTGCGTCGGATTCGTCAGCGTCTGCCGCTTCAACATCGACCGTCTCGGCCTTGGCTTCAGACTTCGCTTCAGCCTTAGGCGTGGCGGCTTTGGCGGCGGGCTTGGCGGCGGCTTCCGAAACAACGCCGCGATCGCGCTCGCCTTCGACCGTCATCAACTGCGCCAAACGATGCTTCGCCCACTTGAGCTGGTGCGGGCCTTCCAGTTGGCGAGTGGCCTTTTGCAAGCGCAGCTCGAACAACTCTTTTTTGACGGCCAGGATTTCGTCACTCAACGCCTCATCCGAGAGCGCTCTGGCATCTTCAATCTTGGGTTTCGGCATGACTACTTCTTCTCCTGAGCCTCGGCTTTCTTGGCCGCTTCAGCCTCTTGCATGGCGCGGGTGACGAATTTGGTCTTGATCGGCATCTTCTGTGCCGCCAGACGCATGGCTTCCCGCGCGATCGGTTCGGCCACGCCGTTCATCTCGAACATGACGCGATCGGGCTTAACCACCGCCACCCAAAACTCGGGATTACCCTTACCGGAACCCATCCGCGTTTCAGCCGCTCGCATCGTGACGGGTTTGTCCGGGAAGATCCGAATCCAAATTTTTCCGCCCCGGCGAATGTAGCGGGTCATGGCACGTCGAGCCGCCTCGATTTGGCGAGCGGTAATCCATGACGGTTCGGTCGCGACTAGCGCGTAATCGCCAAAGTTAATGACGTTACCGCGCGTCGCTCTACCTTTCATGCGACCGCGCTGCTGCTTGCGGAATTTCGTTCTTTTGGGGCTGAGCATGGCTGGGTGTCCTTGAAATCAAGCGGCGATGCAGGGCTCGGCTAGAGCCTTAGCCTTCTGCCGACGACCGATCCTCGTAATTTTGACGGCGGCGCTGCTGGCGGCGACGAGGAGCCGGAGCGCTGCGCTCGCGCTCGAACTGCTGGCCGGGTAAAATCTCACCCTTGAAGACCCACACCTTCACGCCGATGATGCCGAACGTCGTGTTGGCCGTCTTGTAGGCGTAGTCGATGTCCGCACGCAGCGTGTGCAGCGGAATGCGACCTTCGCGCGTCCACTCAGAACGAGCAATTTCAGCCCCGTTCAGACGACCGCTGATTTGAATTTTGATGCCTTCAACGCCAGCACGCTGTGCCCGCTGAATCACCTGACGGATGACGCGACGGAACGACACGCGACGCTCTAGCTGTTGCGCGATGCTCTCCGCAATTAGAGGAGCTTCGGCATCGACGCGCGACACTTCCACCACGTTGATGCGAATAGAGCGAGCGCCTTCACCCGACAGCGCTTCTGTGCCGATTTCCTTCAGCAGCCCTTCGCGCAGAGTGTCGATGCCCGAACCACCGCGACCGACGACCACGCCGGGGCGCGCCGTGCGAATTTCCAGCTCGATTTGGTCGGCTTTGCGCTCGATCAAGATGTCTGCCAAACCTGCGTTGCTG
>JBCBTL010000545.1:0-2669 GCA_039818705.1 Cyanobacteria bacterium J06639_1 | reverse complement strand
CAGCACGACTGCGCAGCCAAAGGGAAAACAGAGCTAGACAGATAAATCCCGACGCAAGTGACGTTCCCGTCCACACCAACAGCGGCTCGGGTGCCGTACTTTCTTCGGGCAGGGTGGGATCGTTGATGACCAAGACTTCGGGATACGACGCAGAGGTATTTGCCTGAGTGAGATCGACAGTTGCCAGCGTGGATGAAAACACGGCTTCGTTAATTTGAACATTGCGATTGAGGTCTTCTAGCACCGCAGCTTGCTGCGCCAGCACTTTTCGCCGCGCTTCAAACTGCTGGATTTGAGAGCCCAATTCGCTTACTTGCGCTTTCAACCCTTCGGCGGCGGCCTGAATGGTGATGAGCTGTTGAAAAAGCTGTGCGCGTGCCGCATCATTGCGATTGCCCAGGTTCAACGACTCGACATCAGCTAGCGTGACGGGCCGATCCAAAATTTGCTGGCCGTGATTGAGTAACGCATTCAGGGCGCGATCGCGTTCTAGCTGTTTTTCCTGCGTGACGGGAGACTGGCCTCTGAACTTGGCCGATAGCGCGACCAGCTCGGCACTCACTGCGTTGTAATTGGCTAAATACTGCTGAAAGAGTCCGTCTGACTTGAGGGTAAAGGCTTCAGCAGCTCGATTGGCATCTAGCCCCAAGCTGCTCTGGAGCTGGCGCAAGCGCGCTTCAGCCTCCAGTTGCTCTGCCGAACGCTGCGCCTGCTGTTGTCGTAAGACTTCAATTGTGGCCGACACGTCACCTACTTGATCGCTGGAGCTGATGTCTGCCGAAGCGCGAAAGTCAGCCAGCTCTTGCTGCGCCTGCTCCAGATTGGCTTGTGAGGCTTGGAGGGTGCTCTGCACGCGCTCTTGGCGATCGCGAATTTCCTCGGCGCGCAATTCTGCCAGCCGCTCCTGAAAAGCAGCATTCGTGGCAAGGGCGCGATCGCGAGCTTGCGCCGGAGTGTCAGCCTCCATCGCAAATTCCATGCGGCTGGAGTTATCGATGATGGAGACGCGCGGCCGACCGAAGTCGGTAGCAGCAATTCCCAGTTGTGCGGCGGCGGCATCGATGACGCGATCGCTTTCGGCAATAAATTTGTAGTTCTCGCGCGGATCTTGCGAGGGATTGCGAAACGGCGAGTCGCTATCTGCTGACGCATTGCCAATGCCAGGAATATTGACATTGGTCGATGTTCCTGAAGTAGGAATCAGCACCGCCCAATGACTGATGTAGCTGTCGGGTTTGAAGCGAAGCACTGCCCATGCAGCACTCCACAGCCCTGCATTTAAGACGATTGCGAAGCCCAAGTACAACCACCAGCGATTCGGGCGATCGCGCCTAGGGGCACTGGCCAGCGCGGGAGTCGGTGTCGCGGCTGGAGAGGGAGAAGCCGAGATCGCGATCGCCGCCTCGGGTTCAGCGAGGTGCTGAGTTTTGCCATTACTTTTTGCGAGTGGCGAAGGCTCGGGAGGCAGCACTTCCGCCGGAGAAATAGCAGGTTCTGAGCGACTCGTTTCGCCAGCCACAGCAGCCGGCTCGGGGACGGTAGCCGATTCGACCTCCTCGGCCATACCCATCATTTTCTCGACCAGTCCTGGCCCCATCTGCGCGTAGCCGCGATGCACCGAGCGAATCGCATCTGCCAACTCAGCCGCAGGCGTGTTCTTAAGGAGATATCCCTGCGCTCCAGCCTGCATAGCAGCGGTCAACTGAGCTGGATCGTCGTGACCGCTGAGCACCAGGATTTTGGTGGCGGGAAACCGCTTGTGAATGACTCGGGATGCCGCAATCCCGTCGATTTCTGGCATGACGATGTCGATCAACACCACCTGAGGCTGTAAAGCCTCCACCTGCTGGATCGCGGTCAACCCACTATCTGCCGTGCCGACAATCTCGATATCGGCCTCTGGCTCCAGCAGCACCTGCAAGCCCTGGCGAATAATTTTTTGGTCGTCAACCAACAGCACGCGAATCGACATCAGCCTTGCCCCCTCTCTCGCACGGCAGCGATTCTGGCTACCCAAACCTTAACAAATTCCGTAGCTTCCCCTGGCAAGGGGATGCTGCAGCAAATTTTTCGCGAAGTATAATCCGGAATGATTTATCTCGCACACTTGCAGTAATAATACTGGCACATGGCCGCGACTGGCCTTGTTTGCGATTCTACCTAGAGTTGCTCCCGTAACATGAAGCTTTTCCCTTAAATGTACAGCAGGGACAGATTCATCGGGAGATTTGCGGCCTTCCCGTGCGAAAAATAGCGCCCCTGTTTTTATCTGGCTTCAGATCGGTGGAGGACGAGAGAATTCGTTGGTGCGAGAGCATCATTTTTAGCTCTCGCTCGAAATCCCCGTGGTACGATTTAGCCAAGTGAAATCACTCCCGTAGGAATGCCCAAAGTGTCCTGGCAGTGAAAGTCCGAACATCTACAGGGGTTCGTCGAGCGAGCCTCGTGGTTTCGAGCTAGATCTTTCTTCCTATCCATACGGTCAGAATCTGGCTCGGGCTGCGTCTGAGGCACTGTTGTGGTGGCGATGTGCCTGCGCTCGGTGGCGCTGTGGATCTTCGGGAGAGCTGATTAAGGGACGCGTGGTTCGGGGGCGGGGGTTGCGAAGCGTGAAGGGGCAGGAGAAGGCATGGAGCGGGTCAACATTCTCAATATCGCGATCGACAGTT
>JBCBTL010000544.1:0-2670 GCA_039818705.1 Cyanobacteria bacterium J06639_1 | reverse complement strand
GGCCAACATTCGCGATCGCTTTCAACTGCCCGTGATTTATCTCACGGCTCATTCCGACCGCGCCACCCTCGATCGCGCTCGTGTCACAGCTCCCTTCGGCTACATTTTGAAACCGTTTAACGAGCAAGACCTGCGCATCGCCATCGACATGGCCTTGTTCAAATCCCAAGCCGAACGCAATCTCACCGACCAAGCCGCCTTCATGGGTGCGGTCTTGCGCTCCACCGACGACGCGATCGCCACGGCCGACGCCAACGGAGCCATTACCTATCTCAATCCTGCTGCTGAAGCCCTGACCGGTTGGTCGCTGGCAGAGGCGCTGGGGCGCGCCATTCGCGAGGTGGCCACCATCGCCGATGAAGATGCGTTCGACACCGCCCCCGATACCGCCGAACATCCCGCTGAAGTGGCTCTGCGCGATCGCCGAGTCGCGTATTTGGGCGATCGCAAGGTGCTCGTGCGGCGGGATGGCAGTCGCGTTCCCGTCGGTGATAGTGCTTCCCCCATGTTTGCCACCGACGGCTCGCTCGAAGGTGTGGTGATGGTGCTGTGGGACACCCGCGATCGGCGCGCTGCCGAACAACTGGAGCGAGAGGTCGAGGAACGGCAGCAAGTGGAAGCCGATTTGCAAGATATTCTCAAAGCCGAGCGTCAACTGAACGAGCAAAAGTCGCGCTTCATCTCTACTGTCAGTCACGATTACCGCACGCCGCTGACCTCCATTCGCACCGCCACGGCGCTCCTCAGCCAGTTCGGCTCCCAGCTCTCGGAGACGCAACGACGCACGTATCTCTCGCGGATTCAGGTTGCCGTGCAGCAAATGACTCAGCTCATTGACGAAGTGCTCACCTTCGAGCGCGTCGAAGCCGGACGGCTAGCGTGCGACCCTCGCGAGTTAGACATCGAGGCGTTCTGCTGTCGCATTCTCGATGACATGCAACTGCTGGTGGGCGAGCGGCACGCACTGTCTTTCGCGTTTCAAGGCACGTGCAGCACGGCACGGCTCGACGAACAACTGCTGCGGTTCATCCTGAGCAATCTAATCGGCAATGCAGTCAAGTATTCTCCAGCGGGAGGCACCGTCTCGTTGCAAGCCATCTGCGACGGAACGACAGCGACATTCGTCGTCTGCGATGAAGGCATTGGCATTCCGGCTAGCGAGTTGGGCAAAGTGTTCGAGTCATTTTTCCGAGGCAGCAACGTCGGAGCTGTGGGAGGCACGGGCATGGGATTGAACATCGTGCGCAAGTGCGTCGAACTCCATCACGGCAAGCTCGACCTCGACAGCGTCGAAAAAAAGGGCACGACCGTTACGGTGTCCCTGCCCGTATCCCCTACTGAGGCCGAGCCCAAATATGAAGCCAACCCCAGAGATGAGGCCGACCCCAGAGATAACGAGCGCGAGGGCTGACTAGAACGACTCGACGCGACCGTAACGGGCGATCGCCTCACCGCCCGTCTCGCGCATCTGCCAGGCCCACAGTTGATCGCCATACGAAAAATGCCACCACTCGGCTGGATGGCGCAGAAACCCCGCCGAACCCATAGCCCGGTTGAGGCTCTGACGGCGAGCGTGAAACTCGGCGGCCTCGCGTTCGGTCTGATTCTGGAAATAGTCGGGATGCGATCGCGGCGAGAGTTCATCGATCGCCGACCCCATGTCTACAGCGTTCCCGGCGGCATCAATCAGAGTTAAATCGATCGCCCCACCCGTGCTGTGGGGCGGCGGCGTTGCCGGATCTGCGCTCGGCAGCGCCCACAGTGCGTACACTTCGTCGTACAAATCCTGGCGCTGACTGTCTGTAAGCGTCGCGTCGTCCAAATGGCGCTGTTCGAGCAGTTGGCGATAGCTGTACTCCACCATGAATCGCTGCACGGCCAGGGGACGAAACCCGTCAAACAGCAGCAATCTCCAGCCGGGATGTTCCTGTTGCAGCGCCGTTTGCGCGATCGCCAGCCGCCGCACCACGTCCCGCCGCAGCCAAAAAGGAGAGCGATCGCCATAGGGTGCCCCCAACGCCGCATAAGGAGCCGGAGAGACACAGACAAAGCGATCGCCTACGGGCAGCATAGGCTCGCCGCACTCTGCGATCGGCACGTTCAGATAGGGTTTCGACGCGGAAGGTTTAGCTAGTGTCATGCTCGAAGCGATCGGGGTGGGCTTTTGATGGCAGCTTATCCCGTCTGACAAGGGATTTCTTCCCCGAAGCTGCCACGAGCAAGAGCGCCAAACCCGAGGATGCTAAAAAAATCGAAACGTCCGCTCATTTGCATCACAAGCTTGGTAGATGTAAGAAAGCTATTGCAGCATCAAGCCCTCGCGGTTCTGACAGAATCTGGTGGGCGACCCCGTTCGTTTTGGAGAGCTGATGCCATGACTGCCACGACCCCACCCCCCATTTCTCCCAAGCAGATGAATATCCTGCGCGCGGTCACCGCCATGGCGTGGGCAGACGGCGTGCTCGAAGCCAACGAAATTGCCATCATGACGGCCAAGCTGTCCGAAGCCTTCGCCGACACTGCCGCTGCCCGCGACAGCCTTGCCGAAAAAATTCGCAGCTATTTCAACCAGCAAATCCCGCTCGAAGAGATTCTGCCCAAACTACCCGATTCGAGCGATCGCCGCTTCATTTTGAAGCTGGGCTACATGGTCATTGCCGCCAGCGCCCG
>JBCBTL010000543.1:0-2672 GCA_039818705.1 Cyanobacteria bacterium J06639_1 | reverse complement strand
GCATCAACTACCTCAGTTTCCGTTTGAATATCTGCCCCAGCAGACTCGATGGGAGCCGTAACGGGCTCGGGCGTGCTGGGCAAAACGGCCAAAGGCGGTGGCGGACGGCGGATCGGTTCTGGAGCGGCCACAGGCGGGGGGTCGGGTTGAGGCACGGCTTCGGGTTCTGAAACGGGCGATCGCGCTGGCAATTCCAACAGTTGCGGCGGCTCTTCCGACCGAAAGGAGTCCAATAGCGGGTCGAGCTGAGGGGCTGAAGACTCGACCGGCGCGGGAGCTTCTGGCTCTACCGAGGTATCGCTGAGCGCTTCAGACTCAGGCGCAGGTTCTCGGAGAGGCAAGTCCAACAGTTGGGGAGGCGCATCCGTCCGAAATGACTCCAACAACGGTTCTAACTGCGGGCGTGGAGTCGGCGTTGACTGGATAGGGGGAGGGGTGGATAGGGCGATCTCGGCTTCCGCCAAAGTCGTTCGCTCCGGCTCTCTCGGAGGCGGGGGCGGCTCGGGTGGAACGTCTCGTGCGGGTGGTAGCGGTGGATTGACTGCCCTCGGTGGCGGCGGGGGCGCGATCGGAACTTGCCGGACGGGTGGCGCTGGTGGAGGTGGATTTGCAGCCGCCCTCGGCGGTGGAGGGGGAGCGGCTGCAACAGGAGGTGGGGCAACGCGCGGCGGTGGCGGCGGAGCGGCTGGCGGTGGAGCTTCAGCCTGGGGGATAGGTTCGGCTCGATTTAGCGGTGGCGGCGGTTCGAGCAGGGGGTCGGGAGGGGGAAGCTCTTCGAGGATCTCTTCTGCAAAGGGGTCGGGGACTTCGAGTTTCTCTGGGGGCAGCTCGACGAATTCAAACGGGATGAAGTCTTCTTCGGGAGGGAGAGGGGGGATGAGGTAGACCGCGATCGCCCCCATCCCCAACATCAGACCGTGGAGCAGCACCGAACTGAGGCCAGCCCGACGCAATCGCTGATTTTGCTGGCGAAGGGATTGGGCGCGGGCGCGATCGCGTTTGCTCGTCTTGGGTGGAGGAGGTGCGGGGATTTCGTCGCACAAAGACAAGTGGACGGAATAGAAATGTACTGCCGTTGCCAGGTAGCTGCGAGCGGTTCGGATCGCCTCCACGCCACTCGATAACCCTGCTTTCCCTCGCTCGAAGGCAAAATGTCCGAGTTCGAGATAGGCCGTTGCGAGCTGCAAGGCGATACGAGCGTGAAGCTGCGTGCGATCGAGCAATCGCCAGAATAAATGACCTCGGTGTAGAGGTGATTCGGGGCGATCGCGATCGAGTAGCTTCTGAGTCATCAGTAATTCATCGTCACGCCAGCGGTAACCGTCCGTCCGGGGGCGTTAAATCCCGAGAACGGTTCGCGGTAGAGCGAGTTAAACAGGTTATTCACCCCCACCGTGAAGATCGTGTTTTGAACCGGAATGCCGAAGTCGAAATCGACCACGGCAAACGAGTCCGTATTGAGCGAATCAGTTGAATCTGTGACATCGCTCAAATCTGACACCGATCGCAGTTGCAAACGACCGAACGTGCCGCGATCGTTCTCGTAAAGTACGCCGAACACGATTTGAAACGGAACGATTTGATCGATGCGATCGCCATCTCTGATGTCCAGGTTGGGGACGTCACTGGTGACAAATCCATTCGTCCAGGTGAAGTTACCAAACAGCGACCAGTCTTGCGACATGTCCCACGCAACTTCAGTTTCAATTCCCTGCACGACCGACGTGTTGAGGTTCTCGATAAACCGGATCAGCGACGAGCCAAATTCTTGCTCGCCCACATTGAGAAACTGACCGTCGTAGTATTGACGGAAGTAAGCCATGTCTACCGAAACGCGATCGCCTCGATAGCGCAAACCGATGTCAAAACTATCGGATTCTTGCGGTTTCAAATCGGGATTTCCGATTGTCGTTCCGAAACTTTGGGGGCCGCCGTAGAGATCGAAGAAGCTGGGCTGCTGGACGCCTCGGCTGTAGGTTCCGTACACAGCAAACTGAGGCGAAATTGCCCAGTTCACGCCCAGATTGGGAATGAGCTGCACGTCATCGCGCTCGTTCCCCTCGAAATCCACGACTTGCGGTTCTTGACCGGAAAAAGGCTCGAACTGAGGTGCAAATGCCACCGTTGGCCCTGCCATCACGAACGAGCCGCAGTCGGGGCCAACCAACGGTTCGCCAGCACCAAATGACGGCACGCGGCAAGCTTGAAACAACTCAGTGGGGAACGCCTCTTGTCGGAAGAAATCCAGTCGCAACCCACCCGTAAGCTTGACCTTTTCGTTCACATCCCAATCGCTCTGGGCAAACAGTCCGATCACGCGCTGCTCGCCGTCAGGACGACGGTCTGTGTTTTCATCAAACCTAGCGAGTGAGGGTGAAAGAGCCACTACGTTCGGATCGGTCAGATTGGCGATCGTGTCCTCAATATTTGGATCGGTATCGTCATTTTCATAAGATTCGCTGTAGATATCCATGCCCCACAGCAAGTTGAAATTATCCGAAAGCTGCGAGTCGAATAACAACGTCCCGCCGATGGAATCTAAGTCGGACTCGGCAATTTCTTCACTCAAACCGAACGTATTGGTGAAGTTGCGATCGAAGGACGTGTAAAACAGTCTTGCTGTAAAGATGGAATTGAGGAAATCGCGATCGCGATAGTCAATGGTAAATTGA
>JBCBTL010000542.1:0-2674 GCA_039818705.1 Cyanobacteria bacterium J06639_1 | reverse complement strand
ATGGCTTCGTGTCCATCGCGTTCGAAAGCGATCGCCCCTTTCATGTCGATAAGTTCGAGTATTTCTTGCAGGAATACCTACCCCAAGATGTTTTTCGAGCCAAAGGTATTCTTTGGTTTGAGGAAAGTCCTCTCCGCAACATCTTCCAATTGAGTGGTCCTCGCTTCAACATACAAGGGGAAGAATGGTGCACGCCACAGCGAAATCAACTCGTTTTTATCGGGCGACATCTCGATGCTGCTCAGATTCGGCAACATCTGACCGATTGTCTCGCTTGAAATGAAGCAGCATTACTGAAAATCCTTTGACCCCATTGCCGTCTATGGAGATGCTCCCAATCCGACAACAATACAAACCATCATCACTCATAAATGGGCTGTCTAGGCGACCTCTATGCTGACGTTAATGCTAGTTTGCCTGGGTGCTGGCCATGTCTTGATATAGTCTCAGAACAGTGTTTATGACGTTCAAAATGGTAGAGTCCAAACCCCCTCCGACTTCCATCAACGTTGAACACCAGAGCTATAACTGGCTCTACCAAGGGCGATCGCTCGCCATTGCCTATGACATCCTAGGGCAAGGCTCTCCAGTATTGTTACTGCCCGCCTTCAGCACCGTTTCCAGTCGCACCGAACTCGCAGGTATTGCCCAGATTCTCTCCCCTCACTTTCAAGTGATTGCTCTGGACTGGTTAGGCTTTGGAGAGTCCGATCGCCCCCGCGTCCACTACGATCGCTCGCTCTATCAGCAGTTACTTCAGGATTTTGTGCGCGATCGCTGCCCTCACCCTCTGGCTATCGTCGCGGCTGGCCATGCAGCAGGATATGCCATTCACCTGGCCCAACGCCAGCCCAGCTGTTGCTCTAAGTTGCTGCTCGTTGCACCCACCTGGAAAGGCCCATTCCGAGCGATGGGGGCACCGAGTCCTGTGGCAAGCGGAGCTAGAAATTTGGTGCGATCGCCCCTGTTAGGTCAGGCACTCTACGCTCTTAATACTCACCCCTCGTTTTTGAAGTGGATGTATCAGCGTCACGTGTATGTCGATGGAGACAAACTGACGCCAGAATTTATGACTGTCAAACATCAAATCACCCAGCAACCCGGTGCCAGGTTTGCCCCCGCCGCTTTTGTAACGGCGGGTCTAGACCCAATGAGCGATCGGGAGGAATGGCTGAAGGTGGGAGGAGCGCTCACTATGCCCGTGCTAGCGATCCTCCCGGAGCAAGCTCCCCCCAAATCCAAAGCGGAGATGGAAGCCCTGACAGCACTACCCCAAATTCAAGAACAGCGCGTCTCCGGTACCTTGGGGATATACGAAGAATACGCAGATGACGTGGGTCATATTGCTCTGAAGTTTTTCCAAAACTAACGGAAAAGAATAACCATGAATTGAAGGTGAGTGCGTTGTTAGGATTGGTAGTGAGAGGTAATTTTCCCCAACCAGAATTCAGTACCAGAAGCGTAGAAGCGATCGCACCTAGAATTGGCGGTCAGTTTGAGTACGGCCATTGTCCTGTCAAAGATTCTCGAAGCGATCGCTGAGCAATATATATTTAGGACATTCAACGCATACAACTGTTTCGGTTTATCCAAACCCCTTTCCTGCTGCCACCCTTTCTGTCCACACCATCACCTCCCCTTGGCTATTGCCAGCGGCGATCGCCTTGCCAGAAGCACTCCAAGCCAGGCAGGACCATTCAGCAGATGCAGCCTTGAGAGTCTGCGTCAGTCGCTCCCCCTTGTCCCAAAGGTAAAGCAAGCCATCTTTGGCAGCGGAGGCGAGCAGGTGCGACTGAGGTTGAAAAGCGATCGCCGTCAGGATGTCCTGATGTGCATCCAACACTTTGGGAATCCATCCCAAGGGAGTGTTGTCGTTCGTCCACACGACAACGCTTTGGCCGCTGATGGAAGCGAGAAGCGGCGCACCGATATCTGTGGGCACCGACCACGCCAGTTGTCGGACTTTTCCAGGAAAGTCTGTCAGGTGCCAGGCACGAGGATTCCCCTCTTCCCATATCAGCACCGAGCAATCACTATTGCCCGAGGCCAAGTAGGTGCCCTTAGGAGACCAGGCGATCGCTCCGCTGGCTCCCCCGGTGTCCAGCACCATTGGGTCGTCATCCCAGCCTTGCCGCTGCCAGGTTTTGATATTGGGATGGCCGCTGATGGACAGGCGATCGCCCTGAGGACGCCATGCCAAATCTAGTACCGAGGAAGACTCGTAGTTCAGCGTGGCGATAACGGATTGAGTGGCTGCATCCCATACCTGAACAAAGCACCCGAAACTGAAAGCAAGTTCGGGATGCTGAGGATGCCATCGCAGACAATCGACCCAAGCTCGGGGATGCTCCAACGTCGCGATCGACGTTGCGGTACTCCCCTCCAATCGCCAAATATATACCGTTCCCGCTTGTCCGCCAGCCGCCAGAAATTGACCATCCGTAGATATCGTCAAAGCGTCTACCGACTCTCCCTGCGCCCCTTGCAAAAGAGTCGTTTTGCCGGTTTTGACCTCATACTGTACGACTTCTCCTGCCGCAGAACTGGCCGCGAGCCAGGTTCCATCTGGAGACCAGGCGATCGCCGTTACGTAATCCGATAGGGTATGTCTCCACAGGAGTTTAAATCGAGCCTGGGACTTTGTTTTAGGCATCGTTGTGGGAGTGAGTAAAAG
>JBCBTL010000541.1:0-2677 GCA_039818705.1 Cyanobacteria bacterium J06639_1 | reverse complement strand
CCCCCTGCGACGCCGCCGCCCTTGTCGCAGCCCAGAGACCACGCCGTCTCCTCTCCCGGAGCACTCACGCCGCCGGCGGTCACGCTCGACACCGACGCGCTGCCTTTCCTGGCCAAATTCAATCCCGACGGCACCTCAGCCGGGACGGGCATCCCCGCAATTCCGCCCACCCCTATCATCTCCTCTCCCGTGTACACCGGAAATGCGGGGGGGAACAGCAGCTTTGAAGGCGCTGGCGGTACGTTTCAGTTTTCTAGCAACGTGGCTGGCAACTATCAGATCGTCATCAGTGCCGATACCAATCCGACGGACGGCACTGACTTCGACCCCACTGCTCCGACCAACCGCGTCCTGCGCGGGACGCTGGTCAGCCCCGGCACGATTTCGGTGGTTTGGGATGGGAACGATAACGCCGGCAATGATTTTCCCGTCGGCATCGACTATCCCGTGCGTCTGACCGTGAACTCGGGCGAGTATCATTTCCCCGTACTCGATGCCGAAAACGACGCGAATGGGGCGCGAATTGAGATGCTCAATGCAACCAATCCGCTCGGTCAAACGGTGGCATTTTACGACGATCGCACCTATCGCACCTTAAACGGCTCGACCGTGGGCATTCCGCCCCAGCCGCCACCGGTCGGCTCGACGGCGCTGTGCGGCATCGGCCCTCCGACCATCACCTTTAGCGACCCTATATTCGGCTTCGATTCCAACACCACTCAGCGCGCCTTCGGGCAGAGTTCAGGGGGCAACACCAACAGCAAATGTACTGGGTCGTTCGGCGATACCAAGGGACTGGACTTGTGGACGTACCGCCCCAGCACACCTGAAGTCATTCCCCTCAACGTCATCAACAATACGCTGTTGCTGCTGGTGAAGCGCATCACCGCCATCAACGGCATCGACGTAACTGGCTTCGACTCGAACGACGGACGGACGGAGGACGACAATCCCAACTGGCCGACTCCGTTGGGCACGTACTTGCGGGGCAGCACCAACAGCGGTGTCATTAAACCCGGCGATGAAGTGGAGTTCACGATTTATTTTCTGTCGGCTGGAAATACCGACGTGACCAACGTGCGCCTGTGTGACTTGGTTCCTGAGAATACAACGTTTGTTCCCGATGCCTTCAACGGCCTGTCGCCCCTCGATGCAGGCAGCCAAAGCGGGACGGACGTAGGCATTGCATTGGGGTCGAGCAGCAGCAGTTTGCCCAGCACTCCGTCTGTTTACCTCACCACCTTTGCCGATGGCGATCGCGGTCAGTTTTTCCCGCCGAACACCCAGGCTCCAGCCGCCTGCAACGAAAGTAACTTCTCCGTGCCGCTGCCCCCCGGCTCGAATTTGAAAGGGGCTGTGGTAGTTGACGTAGCCACTAGTCCTGCCGTGGTGCCAAATGCAACCGCTCCCGGCACGCCAACGAATGCTTACGGGTTCATTCGGTTTCGAGCCACGGTCGATTAGCCAGTTGGAGTTAAGGCAGGCGATCGCCTGAAACGCTCAGCCGATATCGCGCGCGATGACTCGCGGCGCTACGAGAGCCACTGCCAGGTTTGTAAAACTTCCGCCACTGTCCAAGCTTGGGCAAAGGCTCCGCGTGGGGTGAAGGGGGGCGCGCCCTCAAAGATCTCGCTCAGGGTTCCCAAACAGGCATCGCGCAGGTGATATCGCATGGGTTCGAGCAGCGATCGCCCCACGTCACGCGACCCGCCCGTTTGCACGTACGCCCGCACGTACGCCCCCAGCAACCATCCCCAAACGGGGCCTTGATGATATCCACTATCTCGCTGCACGGGATCGCCGCCGTAGCGATCGCGGTAGTCAGGGTGGTTGGGATGAAGCGATCGCAGTCCGTAGGAGGTCAGTAAATTGCGAGCCACCGCCGTCACGATCGCCTGTCGCCGAGGGAGATCGAGTAACGCTGGGTAGGCACTGTCGCGATCGGGGAGCGATACGGCAAAGATTTGATTGGGACGAAAGCTGTCGTCGTTACCGTCAGGAGGATCGAGTACGTCATAGCAGTAGCCGCGATCGCCGATCCAAAAGCGCTCGAAGCTGGCAGCCGCGCGTTCGGCCATCTGCACGTAGTCGCGATCGCTGCGGTCGAGCCAGCGGGCGCAAGCGGCGGTTACTCGGAGGGCGTTGTACCACAGCGCATTGATTTCAATCGGTTTGCCGATGCGGGGGGTAATCGCCCAGTCGCCAATTTTGGCATCCATCCAGGTGAGTTGACTGTCGGGTTCGCCCGCGTAGAGCAACCCATCCTCAGCATCGAGCTGGATGCCGTAGCGGGTGCCGCGTTGGTGCCAATCCACGATGCTTTGCAAAGTGGGAAAAACGGTTTCGAGGAAGTCGCGATCGCCGGTTTTGGCCGCGTATGCTCGCACGGCTTCGACATACCACAGCGCAGCATCCACCGTGTTGTACTGAGGGATTTCGCCCCGTTCGGGAAACACGTTCGGCACCATGCCGCGATCGCTGTAGCGGGCGAAGGTCAACAAAATTTGGCGGGCAATTTCGGGGCGGCCGGTCGCCAAGGTAAGGCCGGGGAGAGCGATTGCAGTATCTCGCCCCCAGTCGCCGAACCACGGGTAGCCCGCAATCACCGTCTTCCCTGTCTTTTCCTGATGGGTCTCGGGGTGAAAGGTGTTGCGATTGACCACAAACTGGTCAGCGG
>JBCBTL010000540.1:0-2682 GCA_039818705.1 Cyanobacteria bacterium J06639_1 | reverse complement strand
AAAGTATCGCAAATCTCCGTTATGGTTCACTACCTTGAAGGTGAGGATATTGGATTGACTCCCTTCCCAAAAGCAGGAGTCGATATTTCGCGCGGGAATTGCCTTCAAGCCAATTCGCAGACTCTTCTGGCCGAGTTCGATCCCGCTGTGATTGTGCGAGAAGATGTGTCTCAGTGCTAAGACTTCCGCAATCGCCCCACACGCCACCACGAATAAAAACAGCGAATAATACGGCATTCCAGGAGCAAATGAGAAGACCAGAATAAAGACAACTTCAACTGCGATCGCAAAGCAAGAATAGACGTAATAAGGTGTCAAAATATATTTCGACACGGGTCGAAAAGGGATGGTTTTGGTTTGACCGCTATGAAGTTCTGCTTTGGCGTACCCACGACTCAGGCTGTGCGAATCCAAAATAATGACAATGGCGATCGGCAATGCCATCAAAACCAAACAAACCGCAATAGCTGGAACGAAGAGCGTTATGACCCAGGCTCCGAGCGCGATCGCCACGAGTGCGAACCCTCGATATCCATCCGTATTTCGGAGAGCATTTCGATACGCAATGCCGTCGCCCAACCTGCGATTGGAATGGATTAAGTGAATGACGTAGAGAACGCTGTAGATAATAAAGCTCAGTAGGATGAAGAGCGATATGGATATGGCTCCAGCAACATGAACGACTCCTTCCATATAGTCTTCCCGAACGATCGTCTTTCTCAATTAAGCATCTGAGGCGACATGCGATATGGAACATTTCTGGAATGCTCATCAGTTCGTCGCTGATGACCCCGATCGCCTTTGGGAAGCCTTCGTCCAACATCTGTGGCTGGTGAGTGTGCCGCTAGCGATCGGGATGGCGATCGCTCTTCCCCTGGGCTGGTGGAGTTCGAGGTCTTCGGCGGCGGCGACGGTATTTATCAACGGGTTCAACGCGCTGCGGGTGATTCCCAGTTTGGCTGTGCTTTTCTTGGCAATTCCGTATTTGGGATTAACGCGGCAAGCGGCGGTCTTAGCCCTGACGCTGCTGGTGATTCCGCCGATATTAATTGGGACAGATGTGGCGTTTCGGTCGGTGAATCCGGCGGTGAAAGAAGCGGCGTTCGGGATGGGAATGTCGGGGTGGCAGGTGTTGAGAAAAGTGGAAATTCCGCTGGCGCTGCCGCTGGCGATCGCCGGAATTAAGACGGCGACGGTGGAGGCGATCGCAAGTGCAACGTTAGCGGCATTCATCGGGGCGGGAGGTCTCGGCAGCTTTATTACGCTCGGGTTCGCGCTGTTTGACGTGTCGGTGCTGCTGGTGGGGGCAATTCCGGTGGCGCTGCTGGCGCTGGGGGCAGAGCTGGGGTTGAGCTGGCTGCAACGCGCCGTGCGGCCTGAGGTACCCTGATGACTATCGCTGTTTTGCGGAAAACACTGGCATGATGTGGACTCGTCGCTCGGTACTCGGCTCGTCGCTTTTGGGCTTGGCGGTGGGGGTGGCGATCGCCGGATGCGGTGGAGCGCAGACGAGTTCGGGAAATGCGCCCTCGATTCGGGTGGGGTCGAAAGATTTTACCGAGCAGTTCATTTTGGGGGAGATGTACGCGATGGTGCTGGAGGAGAACGGGTTCGAGGTGGAGCGCAAGCTCAATCTGGGCGGGACTCCGGTGGCGCATGCGGGATTGCTCAACGACGAGATCGACCTCTATCCCGAGTACACGGGAACGGGATTGTTGACGGTGTTGAAGCTGCCCACGAATAGCGATCTCGCTGAAGTCTACACGACGGTGTCGGAGGCTTATCAGTCGGAGTTCGAGTTGGTTTGGCTCGACCCCGCGCCGATGAATAATACGCAGGCGTTGGCGGTGACGCAGGATGTGGCGGCGGAGTACGACCTGGGCACGATTTCGGATATGGCGGCGGTGGCCGACCAGTTGGTGATGATCGGGCCGCCGGAGTTTGAGGTGCGCGAGGACGGGTTGCCGGGGATTCAGGCGGCTTACGGAGATTTCGAGCTGAAGGAGTATAAAGCGGTCGATCCGGGGTTGCGCTACACGGCGCTGGCGAACGGCGATGCGGACGTGACGGTGGCGTTCGGCACGGATGGGGAGATCGATGCGTTCGATTTGCTGGTATTAGAGGACGATCGCAATCTATTCCCTCCTTACCAAGTGGCTCCGGTGGTCAGACAAGACATCCTCGATGCGAATCCAGAGCTTGCCGACGCGCTCAACGAGCTATCGCCGCTGCTGACGGGGGCGACGATGCGGCGTTTGAATAACGAAGTTAGCGGCAACCAGCGGGAGCCGGAAGACGTGGCGCTGGAGTTTTTACAGGCGGAAGGGTTGGTGGGCGCTTCGTAGATGGAGGCGATCGCGATGCCCTCTGAGAAGTCAACTCCAGCCATTCGATTTGAGGATGTTTCGCTCGTCTTTCCGGGGGCGGAGCGTCCGGCGGTCGATCGCTGTTCGCTGAGTATTGAGCCGGGTCAACTGACGGTGATTTTGGGGCCGTCGGGGTGTGGGAAAACCACGCTGATGAAGATGGTGAATCGTCTGTACGAGCCGACTTCGGGGGCGATTTATCTCAACGGTGCGGATATTCGCTCGCTGCCCATCACGAAGCTGCGCCAGCAGATCGGTTACGCGATTCAACAGACGGGGCTGTTTCCCCACATGACGGTGCTGGATAACCTTACCC
>JBCBTL010000539.1:0-2684 GCA_039818705.1 Cyanobacteria bacterium J06639_1 | reverse complement strand
TGACATCGAGCAGTACGTCGTGATAACTCTGACGGAGAGTGGCATCCCCAGCCGCTCCCGTATCCGGCCAGATGCGAGCGTGAACGGCGCGGGCTGCGACCTCAACTTCCATGGCTGCATCCCAACTGAGATTGCCGCGGTCGTAGGCGTGAAAGGGTTTGAGATAGTACTCCGGATAGGTGAGATTGCGATCGCGAATTTCTTCAAGCGCTTTATCCCATTCAGGGTGTAACGGAGCAGCTGAACCCTGGCGATCGCTATGCCGCGCCCGCAGATTTTTCACTTCTTCCCGCCAGTAAACCCCGATGCTCTCTGCACGGCGAATCATCATGGAACGAGCTTGATGCTTGGCAAGCTGTGCCAAAGGCTTAATGGCTAACAGCGCATTCGCCAAACGAACCGACAAACGAGGCGAAGCAGAGGCAGAAGAAGCAGTCATAAAGATGGATACAAGCGAGAGAATCACGTCAAATCAGTTGAGTTAGCTCACCCCATGAGTTAGCTCAATCAAATGCGAGACCGAACCTCAGGGCGATCGTATCGAGCCTCGATGTCAAGAACTCAAACTCCACAACCCGAATACGGGGCCGACAAAGCGAATGACGACCCAATACACTACCAACACGCCGATGCCGATCCACGCCCCTCGGGTGGTGACTTCGTTCGCGCGGCGGGCTTGGCCGTGGGTTAGAGGTAGCCACTCGACAATGCGATCGCCATCGGGGTTGCCGTAAGACTCGCCCATTTTTGACTTGCGGCGCTTTGCATCTCCCACAACTCGGTCTCCAGCGACACTGGCTTCAGTGTAGAGCGAGCTTTGATGCACGTGTTTTACAAAAGTTTGCAGAACCCCTGCGCTCCAGTTGCGTACACCTGCGGATGCGACACCTTGCTTTTCTACTCGCGAACGATTCCAGTGCGAGACGAACTCGCCGCCGCGTCCGGACGTATCGAGAGCCGGTAGATCGTAATGTCGTGTCGGCTTGGTAACGTGCTATAGGCTGCTGACAGCGCGTTCTAACTGCACGATCGCCAGGTTGTAGCCGATCACCGCATCGGCCAAATTGGCGCGGGCTTGGGTCAGGGCTGTTTGTTGACTGATGACATCAGTTTGAGTGCCCACCCCAGCCTGGAAGCGCAGGCGTGCCAGCCGCAAACTCTCGCGAGCCGTAGAAATCGCGAGCTGAGCCACTTCGATTTGCTCGCGGTTGGAACTGAGGGAAAGAAAGGCATCTTCAACGCTGCGGCGGATATCGTTGCGATCGCGCTCGAATGTCCGGATGGCATCGAGCGCGTCGATATCGGCCTGCCGTGCCCGCGCGTCGGTTGCGCCCCCGTCAATTGCCAGCCAAGAGATCGTGAATCCAACCGAATACCCGTCAACGAAGCCGACCCGCGCGAGCGGTTCGCTGAAGACGTTCGAGACTTCGTAGTCCACGAACCCTTCAATGCGGGGTCTGCGAGCCGCCAGTGCCAGTTGCGCCTGCTGTTGGGCTCGCGCAAAGGCATCCCGCTGAATCTCAAGCTCCTCGCGATTTTGAAAAGCAGCCAAAATCGTGTCTTCCAGCGATTGCTCCCACGCTTGGGTCGGTTCGATCGCGTCGGTGGCGATCGCGTCCGTCGGACTGTCGAAGTTGAGCAACTCGGCCAGGCGGCGACGAGCGAGAAGCTGGTCGTTCTCCGCGCGAAGCAGATCTTGGCGATCGGTGGCTAATTCGGTCTCGGCCTGCAAAACCTCAAAACGGGTGCCGATGCCCGCCCGGAACTGCGCTTCGGTATCGCGGAGGTTGGCTTCAGAGTTAGCGATCGCGGCTTCGGCAATCTGGACTTGCGCGTCTGCCAGTTGCAGGCTGTAATACGACTCGGCCACGCTCAGTCGGACGCTCTGGGTGGTCAAGGCTAGCTGATCGCGAGCGATTTCTAGGTTGGAATCGGCGACGCGATTGCGGGCATTGCGACCTCCTCCATCGAAGAAGACGTAGCTGGCTCGCAGGCTCATACTCAGCAGGTCGTTATTGACACCGCGCAACTCGGACGGACGGGAAATCGTGTACTGCGCCTGAGAGGATACCTGCGGCGTATATTCGGCTCGGACTTCGCGCACGGCCTCGAACAACGATTCCACGGCCAATCGTGCCAGTTCGATATCCGGGTTGTTATCTAACGCAAGCTGCAGTGCGTCATCTAGAGACAACCCTTGCGTGCGCGAAATCCGAATTTGTAGCGGACTTTGCGGTACGGCCAAATCTTCCGCGCTCGGCGAAGGAGGCACGTCGGCATCTGCAGGAGCGACAAACGCAGGCGGTGCCGGTGGAATTTCAATGCCTTCTTCAGGGGTTGGAGCTTCGGTAGCAGCATCAACTCCTCGCAATGGAGGCAGCTCGTTGGGGAGCTGTCCGAGGGGGTCGGCACCTGCTGGTTCTTCCAGATCGGGCTCGACTGGCAAAACAGATTCCTCGGGGGGAAAGACTGGTTCTTGGGTCTCTTCTGCTTTCCCCGGCATCGCTAGCAACCATCCAGCGATCGCGGCTGCGACCACAATGACAGCAGACGATCTCGTCGATCTGGCGTTCATGTCCAGTTCACTCCGCACCCTACTAACTTTTAATACCGCACACCCTGCAGCTCGCCAATGCTAGAAACGGTGGGGGCTACAGCCTACGATCGCGTTACCGCTGGATGCG
>JBCBTL010000538.1:0-2693 GCA_039818705.1 Cyanobacteria bacterium J06639_1 | reverse complement strand
GAGCACGACTGCTTTCATCTGCAAGAGTTGCTTCGAGAAGAATGCAACACTGAAAAGATATGGAGCCTAGCAAAATCAGATGATTCGACGTATCGTGTCGCAATTCCCGCACTCGAACGAATCATAGAGATCGATCCAGACAATATTGATGCCATAACCTATCTGGGAACCTGCCAGTACATGATTGGAGAGGACGAACGAGCCAGAGAAATGCTCGACTTAGCCAAAAGCAAAAGTGCTGAAATTGATGTAAGCGTTCTGCTTCTGGAAGCATTCATATCAGACGATCGAGATCGTCAAATCCATCTGTGCAGACAGGTTTTAGAAATCGATTCAACGAACGAAACTGCACTAGAAAATCTCAAAAACTGGGACGAGATAGACTGATTCACAGTATCCAGATCGAGGTTTGCTGTGTGTGGCGGAGCTTATTTAGAATTTAGACAGCGGATTACTCTTTCAACTCCGCCGCGATCGCCTCTGCAACTACCCGATTCCCATCTTTTGCCAAAGGTTCGCTCGACTGCGGCGGAGAAAACGGCTCGTCCAACCACGTCCAATCCTGCTCGAAGACTTGCGATCGCTCCAAGATTTGATGGTGCGCGTACTGCCGAATCCCATCCAACAAAATCGGTGCTTCCGCAAACCCCTTGCGGGTCAAACAGCGAAACGGAATCCCGACTTTCAGCGCCTCGGAAATCGTGCCGTAGCCGGGTTTGATTAGCGCTTGTGTGCAGGCAGGCATGATATCCACGGGTCGCCACTGCTCGCCATCAATGCGGGTCAAACTCGGCAGGTCGGGCACGTTTAGATCGAGGGTGACGAACTGCCAGTCGGGATATGCGGATAGCTTTTCGTAGGGAATAGCATCAATGCCCAAACCGCCGAACGTGAGCAAAACGATCGGGCGATCGCCATCTAACCCCAACTGCTCCCGTAGCTCCGCTGCACTCAGCGCCGCATCTCCCCCGGTCAAACCCACATCTTCTCGCTGGGGAAATGCTGCCATCTCTTCATGTAGGGGCAAGCGAAACAGGCGATCGCACTGTCCATATAGCTCGGCAATCCAGTCCGCACTTTCGGTAAAGTCGTCGCCAAAGGCGCGGTAGATGAAATCCCAGCCGAAATTCCCGGCCATCCAGCAGGGCACATTGGCGGCTTTGGCGATCGCGGTTGCCAGCGGCGGCATGTCCGCAAACACCAATTTGACCCGATTGAGCCGGATGAAATCCGCTTCCGCCTGCACGATCGCCCGCGATTGTTCTCGTAGCTCGTCTAGTTTGTTCGCTGTCGCAGTCAAATCCATCGTCAAACTATCTGACTGCACCACCCCCACGTCCAGCGCGCGCGGTCGATAGAGAAAGTGACGCTTGACGTATTTTTCCAGCAGCCAGCGCGGGGCGGTCGTCACGAAAATGGGCAGCACGTCGGGGGCAATCGCCAGCAGCTCGTCGATTAGCGCTGCCGTGCGCGTCGCGTGGCCGAACCCGTGGGCGGTAATGGCAACGTAGAGGGGGATAGGCATGGTCGCGATCGCCAATGTCCACAACACCCACACAGAGTACTATGGGTGGCGCGTCACCGCCGTAAGCTCCTTTTGCACTTCAGGTGAGTCACTCCAGATGGGCAAATTCGCAACCGCATCCAATGCCCTCGATCGCGTTGGCGATCGCCTGAATCAAGTGCGCCGTTTGGGGCTAGAGCGTCACCTACGCCACCACGAAGCCGTCCGGGGCGCAGAGGTCAAACTAGGCGATCGCTGGCTGGTCAATTTCTCAAGCAATGACTATTTAGGATTGGCGCAGCATCCCGACCTCAAAGCAGCGGCGATCGCGGCAGTCTCGCAGTACGGCACGGGCAGCGGCGCATCTCGTTTAGTCACGGGCAGTTCGCACCTGCACCACCAGCTCGAAACGGCGATCGCCCGCTGGAAAAACACGGAGGACGCGATCGTCTTCAACTCCGGCTATCAAGCGAATCAAGGCGATCTAGTTGGGTTGAGCAAAGGCGGAGATGCGATCTTTTTCGACTCGCTCTCCCATGCCAGTTTGCGCGATGGAGTAACGCTCAGCCGTGCGGAAGCTCTGGAGTTTCCTCACAACAACGTTGAGGCGCTGGAAGCGTTGGTGCGATCGCATCCCAGCCGAGGCTTAAAACTCATCGTCACCGAAAGCGTTTTCTCAATGGACGGCGATCTATCACCCCTCGCCGCGCTACTCGATCTCGCCGAACGGTACGACTGCTTGCTGGTGGTGGATGAAGCTCACGGAGTCGGCGTATTCGGCCAAAACGGAGCCGGAGTTTGCGCCCACTTAAACTTGAAATCTCCGCGATTGATTCAGGTAGGGACTTGTGGAAAAGCGCTTGGAAGCTTTGGCGCTTACGTGGCCTGTTGCCGTCCCGTCGCCGACCTTTTGCGCAACCGCGCCCGCAGTTTTATCTACACCACCGCCCTGCCCTCCGCCGCGATCGCCGCCACCCACGCCGCGATCGCCCTTTTACAAACCAACCCCGAACCTCAACGCAACCTCTGGCGCAATCTGAAACACCTGCGATCGCGCCTCAACCTCGATTTAGCCAGCCAAATTTGCCCTTTAATTATTGGAGATGCTCGAAGAGCGGTGGAGATAAGCGATCGTCTCCTCGATTTAGGCTTTTGGGTGCAAGCCATTCGCCCACCAACGGTTCCACAT
>JBCBTL010000537.1:0-2695 GCA_039818705.1 Cyanobacteria bacterium J06639_1 | reverse complement strand
ATCAACTGAAGAAACTGATCTGCGGCTAGCTCCCCGCGCGCGTCGTCGAACACGTCGGCGTGCAGGTCGAAATCGATCGCGAACGTGCCGGAGTCGGTGAAGTCGCGAATCTGGACGGCAATGCTGTCGGTGCCGCTGCCGGGATGAATCCAGTTGGGGTGTAGCGGCAGCGAGCCTAACGTCAGAAAACGCTCGGTGTGGAAATTCAAAATCGCGTCGTAGACGGGGCGATTGGGAGGATTGCGGAGGGGGAACTGGCCGTAGCGCATGGCCTCAAACACCAATCCGGCAATGCGCTGGGCTAAATCGACCACGGATTCAGAGGGGTCGATCGCCACGAGCAAGGGCACGACCTGCATAAAGGGGCCGATGGCGCGTTTGAGCGATCGCGATCGGCGGTTGTGGAGCGGAATGCCGATCGTGACGAGATCGCTGCTGCCGATCCGATAGAGATAGGCGGCGTAGGTTGCCAAAAACAGGTGCAGTAACGCCGCATCTCCCGTCTGGTTGTGGCCGAGTACGTCGGTTGCCAGAGACTTCAAAGCAGCGGTTTGCTGGCGGTCGAGCTGGCGCGTTTTGCGCACCGCGCGATCGCTCACTTTGCCTGCGGAACGACCGAAGTAGATGGCGGGTTCGGAGTCCTCCTCCAGCAACCGAGTCCAATACTGCTTGGCTTTGGCGTAGCGAGCCGAATGGCGATAGGTGCGTTCTGTCGTGCGATAGTCCTCGAAGGACGGTGACGCGATCGCTTCGGGCAGTTGTCCTTGCAGTGCCAAATCGTACAGCTCTGAAAGCTGCTCCAAGAACAGCGACAGAGACACGCCATCCGCTGCAATTTGATGCACGTTGAGGTAGAGGATGAAGTCTGTCGGCGATCGCTTGAGCAACGTACAGTCAATCGGGCTATGGCTGAGATCGAACGGTTGCCGCGTGCGCTGGTCGATCCAGTTGGCAACTAAATCTGGGTCGTCGCGATCGCTGAAGTCCAGCACTTCAAGCTGACAGGGGGAAGTGTCGAGAATGCGCTGTTGAGGTAAAGCGGATTCGGTCGCGATCGCCAGTCGCAACGCATTGTTAGACCGCAGCAGCACTTGCAACGCGGATTGCAGGTGAGCGGGGAAGACTTCTCCCGCAATCTCAAAGGCCAGAGCGTTGTTGTAGAGCGGGGTTTCGGGGTGAAGCTGTTGCCCCAGCCACACCAGGAGTTGATTGGCGGTGAGATTTGTTTGCTCTAGCAGATGCTCGAACTGAGCTTGAGCGTCGCTCGGTGCGGTGCGTTCTCCGGTAGACGTTTGTTGTGCGATCGCGGGACGGTATTGAGACAGGTCGATCGCGTCCAGCAACTGCGAGATAGGGCGATCGCTCTCCCGCACGGCCATGTCGAGCAGTGTGTGATAAAGCTCGATCAGGCCGCTTACGGTTGAAGCATCGAAAAGGTCGGTGTTGTATTCCACAACGCCAGCTAGCCCGCTGTCATCGCTCGCGGCGGCATCGCGATCGTTGAGCAAGACGGTCAGATCTACTTTGGCCGTGCCCGTTTCTAGCTCGGCGAGATCGACCGTTAACCCCGGCAATGCCAAAGGAGCTGAGGGCGCATTCTGCAAGGCAAACGCAGCCTGAATCAGAGGCGTGCGACTCAGATCCCGCTGGAACGGCAGTGACTCCACCAGTTTTTCAAAGGGCAAATCCTGATGGTCGTACGCGCCCAGGCAACTGCTGCGCACGCGCTCTAAGAGTTGCGTAAAAGTCGGATCGCCCGAGAGGTCAGCGGGCAGCACCAGCGTATTGACGAAAAAGCCAACCAATCCTTCAATTTCGGGTCGATTGCGGTTGGCAATGGGGGAACCCAACAGGAATTTTTCTTGTTGAGAAAATGCGTAAATCGCGAGCTGGAATACTGCTAGCAGCGTCATAAATAGCGTTGCGTCAGCTTGTCTGGATAGTTCCAGCAGCGATCGCGTTAACTCCCCCTCGATCGCGATCGGCGTTTTCGCGCCGTTAAAGGTTTGCAGCGGCGGACGGGGGCGATCGGTGGGTAGCTCCAGGATGTCGGGGATATCCGCCAGTTGAGATTGCCAGTAGGACAGCAACTCTTCGAGGACTTCCCCTTGCAACCACTGCCGCTGCCAAGTGGCGAAATCGGCATATTGAATCGGCAGTTCTGGCAGTGGCGAAGGCTGTCCGGCAGCGTACGCGCGATAGAGGGCGACGAGTTCCCGCCCCAGCACGCCCGCAGACCAGCCGTCCGAGACGATGTGGTGCATGGTGGCGACCAAAATGCGATCGCGGGGAGTCAACTCAACCAGCGCAACTCGCATGAGCGCATCGGTGGCGATGTCGAACGGACGTTTCGCTTCAGCGAGTATCCATTGCTCGGCGCGATCGCCCCGTTCCTCGGGTGGATGGTCTTGAAAATCGACCGTCACTAGGTCGATCTTGAGGTCGTCCGCGATCGCCTGACACGGCTCGCCATTGACTTCCCGAATATTGGTGCGCAGCGTTTCGTGGCGGCGCACGATTTCGTTCAGGCTACGCTGCAATGCCTCAACATCCAGCGCCCCAGTGAGCGTCACGCAGGCGGGCATATTGTACGCAGGACTGTCCGGCAAAAGCTGACTGACAAACCAAAGCCGCTGCTGCGAAAAAGATAGCGGAATGGCCTCCGGTCGTGGTTTGGGAGCGATCGCCGGGGGCC
>JBCBTL010000536.1:0-2702 GCA_039818705.1 Cyanobacteria bacterium J06639_1 | reverse complement strand
CGAAAGACTTGAAACCACTCTGTTTCCTCTCCTCGAAACACACAGCATGGAAGATATTTTGTTTGCGTTTTATCGCTACGCAGATACGCAAGCGCGCCTAGCAAGCTTTCTTCAGCAAGGTGACGCTGCTAGCAATTGGCGACAGCAAGCGGCTGCAATTGACCTCGCTTGTGAAGCATTAGATGAAGCCAATCGAGTGGATTGTCCGCAATCTTCTGGGTTTTAGTAAAGCCCGAACTCGATTTTTCAGTTCATCTAGACTTTACAAACCGAACGTGTCGAACGCGCCACTTCGATCGCCTTGCGAATCTCAGCTTTATCCGTTTAACCTGACGTTGAGATTCAATTTCACGCTCCACATCGCTCGCGCACAGCTCTACGACAAGCGCTTGCTGCCGCTATCCCTCCGAGCTAAATGACTCGTTAATTGGGTAGCTGCCAAAGATTTTGAAAATTTCGGTGGTTGATTTGAGTGCAGCAATCGCGTCTGCGCCCAGATCGCTCTGGCCTGCCGGATTTTCAACATCGACGAAGAAGACGTAGTCTCCCATGGACTTCTTGGAGGGGCGCGATTCGATGCGAGTCATGTTGAGCTGGCGATCGCTCAGCACTTGCAGCGGCTTGAGCAATGCACCGGGGACATTCTCCGGGACGCTGAATCCAAACGAGGTTTGTTGACCGCCAGGAGAGGGGGCGCGACTGACGACCCAAAATCGGGTGCAGTTGGTGTCGTAATCGTTAATCGGTCCAGCCAAAATTGGGAGTTTGCCGATGTCCGCCGCGCGGGACGAAGCGACAATCGCGGCGGATGGGTCGTCGTGAAGGCGATCGATTTCCGCAGTATTCGAGTTGGCGGGTACCAGCATGGCATGACTGGCGTACTGGCTGAGCCAGCGCTGACATTGAGCGAGCGCCTGTGGGTGAGCGTAGACCGTCTTGACTTCACCCATATCTGCGGCGCGACTGATGAGATGGTGGCGAATGGGCAAGACCAAAGCACGATGAATTTGCAAGCCCTGCAATTGCCACAGCAAGTCGAGCGTGATCGAGACGCTGCCTTGAACGGAATTCTCGACCGGTACGACTCCCCAACTCACCTCGCCTTCGAAGACAGCTTGGAAGACCGCTGCGATCGTCGGATACGGACTCAAGTGCGCGGGCAGGGGCTGAAACTCCAATGCCGCAGACTCTGCGAACGTTCCAGAGGGGCCGAGGTAAGCAACAGTTTCGGAGAGCATGAGGGCGATCGCGCGCGACGACGAGAGCAATAAAAAGCTGGAGCTAGTCGAGTAGCTCCAGCATAGGTTTCGAGGTGAAGTCGAGGTCAGACGTTAAGCATGCGGCCTCAACTCCGCGAGATGACTAGGCTTCTTCCACGACGTGAGCGTAGAACAACCCTTGAATGCGCACGGGATGCGATTCCAGCGTGCCTTGCTCGTCACTGGACATTTGGTAGCTCACGAAGCTGCCCGACATTTCACCGGTCAAAGGATCGACCCGAGCGATTTGAATCGACATATCGCCTTCGGTAATTTCGTCAACCTTATTCGTCTTCTGATAGTTCTCTTGAGCTGCTTGCAAGCCCACTGCCGAGTCATAGCCGGTTTCCGAGCCACGGGCTTTAGGGTCTAGGAAAGAGCTACCGCGATAGCCGAAGACTTTGAATTTGCCTTCAAACTCAGACGAGCGATCGATACCGCTAGCCGAACCGGGGGCGATCGCCTTCAGCTCGTTGACGCTAAATAGCAGGGGCACCTGCTCGCGACCGGGGAGCTGCACGGTGGTGGGCTGAGAAATCATGCCGCTAAGCACGTCAAATTCAAGATCGTCACCGACAGGATAGGCCTTTGCCAGAGCAGGGCCGAGGGTGGCACCTTTGAGGATGAACGATTTGGTGTTGACGAACTCGGTTTCGCCGTTGCGACGCTCTTCTTCCACCTCGATCTTGACGGGCTGGAAGCAGACTTGATTCAGGTTCAACACTTCGCCAGGAGCGATATCGATCTTGCCGCGAGCGGTTTCATCCACTTCGGGACAAATAGCGGCGAGACCCGTGTTGTGAATTTGGTCGAAAGTCAGGGGGCCGTTGTCAGCATTGGGAGCCTCGGAGCAAGCCGAGGTCACTAGCATCACGAGGCCGAGCAACACGGCCAATATGCTGCGATAGCTCATAGTTGTCCTCTAAAACAATGGATTCGACATGCCCGGGGAGAATGGTGGCAATCTTAAAGCAGATTTACATTCGATAGCAGCGAGGTCTTCAGACCCACTGGCGGCTGGCGTACGCGCCCGCACCAATGGCTGCATGGGGGCTAATTTCGTTCTTATTGTAAGCAATGGTGTCGCGGTACGGTGACGCAATGTAGAGTCATAATGACAAAAGTTTAAGCGCGCATTCAGTCTGTTAGGGGCGCGAACGTGCAACTTCCTGAGGCGCGATCGCGTTTCAGCAGCTAGAGCATTGACTGCTCCCGGCGATCGGCCAGTCCCGGTGACGAGCGACGAGCGCTTGCCTGACCTTTCGGTATTTTGTATGTCCCGTTCTGCCATCGATCTTCCTGACGATCTCGCAGCGCTCGCGCGCGAGGTTGAGTCGCTCGCTCAGGCGCGCGAGGGTGACTGCGGCCAACTGTTGCAACTGCTCCACGTTCTGGAAGAACTGCATCGGACAATTTACGAAAACCGATTTCAAGCGGCTCTGC
>JBCBTL010000535.1:0-2705 GCA_039818705.1 Cyanobacteria bacterium J06639_1 | reverse complement strand
TGGAAGGCGGGTGTTTTGCTGCTGGCAGGATGCTTGGTGGGATGTAGCGGCAGCCGCGTCGAACCGAGGGAAAGTGCAGTCGAACGCGACGACGGCGATCGCCTCTCTGTCGTTGCCACCCACAGCGTACTTTGCGATCTCGCCGACCAACTTGCGGGCGATCTGCTCGACGTTACCTGTCTGCTGACTCCCGGCCAAGACCCACATACGTTTTCTCCCAGTCCGGGCGATCCGGCGGCGATCGCCGACGCCGATTTGATTTTGTACGGGGGCTATCGTCTCGCCCCTAAAATCGAATCTCTCCTGCAAGACGCGATATCTCCAGCCCCTAAAATCCCCGTCTACGAACGAGCCGTCCCCGACCCGCTCAGGCCGACCGCGATCGCCAGCTACGCCGACGACCCCGAACATGCCCATCGCCACTTCGACCTGACAGTGACTGCCGCAGACCCCCACGTTTGGCACGATGCCAGCCACGGGGCAGCGATCGCGCAAGTCATTGCGAGTTCACTGGTCGAGATTGCTCCCGATCGCGCAGACATCGTGCGCGATCGCGCGGACGAGATTGCCACCGAACTGCAAACCCTTCACGGCTGGATCTCAGGGCAAGTCGCCACCGTTTCCCCCGATCGCCGCAAACTCGTCACTACCCACGCCGCCTTCGGCTACTACGCGGAGGCTTATGGCTTGGAGGTTGCAGGGGCGCTGAGCGGGTTGAGCAACTCAGAGCAACCTTCCGCCCAACGGCTGGCCGCTTTAGTCGATTGGGTCGAATCTTCGAATATCCCGGCGATTTTTGCAGAAAGTAGCACGAACCGAGAGCTGATCGAGACGGTGGGTCGAAATTCAGGCGCGATCGTGCCCGAGCGATCGCTTTTCGTGGAGGGGCCGGGTGGAGCGGGAACGCTAGCTCCCACCTATCAAGCCATGTTGATCGGCAACACCTGCACGATTGTGGAAGGCTTGGGCGGAACTTGTGGAACTGATTTTCAGTCAACAGCAGCCGAATGAGGCTGAAATTGCAAAGAAAAGATAAAGCTCTAGAATGAGCCTCTGAACGGTTGACACGGGTGAGGAGTGATGACGAACGGTTTCCAGTCGCGACGCGATCGCGGCGATGGTTCACGCGTGGATCGCCCGCGTGCGGCTCGAACAAGATTCAACAGCTTGCCATCGTTTTACGGGCGTGCGCTCGGGGTTCTGGCGCTGAGCGTGAATGGCTGGCTAGCGCTAACTGCACTGCCGCAGGCGATCGCGATGTCGTCGGATGCAGTTCAGGGGCAAACGGCGATCGCGCGGCTGCAAGCCTACACGTTTAACCCTGCCCTCAACCGCCTGGAAATTCGCACGAGTGCCGACGTGCGACCGCGAGCGGCTGTGGTGGAAGAGTCGGGTGACGTGCGCGTCATCGTGGACGTGCCGAACGCGAGCTGGAACGCCGCAACTCGCGAGCAAACCTACACCGGAGCGATCCGCTCGCTGCGGCTAGCGCAGTTGAATTCGACGACCGTGCGCTTCGTCCTCGACGTGGCTCCCGGTAAAGCGTTAAGCGATCGCGATCTCTCCCTCGAACGCACTGGAGAGACGACCTGGGCGATTTCCCTCGATCCAGCACTCAACCCCACCGCGCGCCGCAATCTCCCGCCGCGTCTCGACCCGCGCGCCCTGCTGTCTCCGCCTTCGCCACCGCAGCGACCTACCGCGCCCCAGCAACCCGATGTAGAAACGGGTTTCACTCGCGTGCTGGAGATTCAAGATACTGCCGAAGGATTTTTCATTCGCACCGACCGCCGACCGCAGGTGAGTACGCGCTTGCTGTCTTCCCCAACTCGGCTGGCGATCGATCTAGTGGATACCGATGTCGCCGGACTCTACGGCGCGAAACAGCAGCCCATCAACCGTCACGGAGTCTACGCGCTGCGGTTTTCTCAGTGGCAACCCAATATCGCCCGCATCGTCCTCGACGTCGCCCCCTTCAACACCCGCTGGACGGTGGACTACGATGCCGATCGCGGTGGATTGCGCGTTTACCCGCAAGGCCGCGCGGCGTTTCAATCGCCCGGCACGGGTCGCTCTCTCGCTCGCCGTCCCGACCCCGCCCTCTGCGAACCGACCGGGTCGGACAATGCGATCGCCAGCGCTCTCCTCGAAGACCCCACTGCACTGGCTTACCCGCTCGCCGCTCCCGCCCCCATGTCGTCGGGCTTCGGCTACCGCATCCATCCCGTCACCGGGGCGAGCAGTTTCCACCAGGGGGTCGACCTAGCCGCTCCTACAGGCACTCCCATCCTGGCGGCTTTGTCGGGTGAAGTTGCTTTCGCGGGGGCGCGAGGCAATCTCGGAAATGCTGTTATTCTCGACCACGCTCAGAGCTACCGCACTCGCTACGGTCACATGTCCCGCGTGATGGTGCGGGCGGGCGATCGCGTTCGTCGAGGCCAGCTTATCGGCTACGTCGGTTCTACCGGACGCTCCACCGGGCCCCACCTGCACTTCGAGTATTTGCAGCAAAATCCTGACGGCATTTGGATCGCCCTCGACCCGCAAGCGCAGGTTCTCGCTGCCACCCCGTCAGGTGCGACCCCGCTCGTATCCCGAGGCGCTGGTGCTGCGATCGGGGGGAATGAAGTTTGCGATCGCCCTTAACACACCTGCTGGCACGCTAGCTGTCATCGCGATCGCCACTCATCCGACTGCACGTTTAG
>JBCBTL010000534.1:0-2705 GCA_039818705.1 Cyanobacteria bacterium J06639_1 | reverse complement strand
ATCGCGCTCCGGTGGACGTGCAGCGGTTTCGCCTCCAAACCCAGCCCAGTCAGTCGCAGGCGATCGTCAAGCAGGACGACGAGGTCGATGTCTTCCGCGCCTTCGTGCGCAACATTCAACAGTTCATCGCCCAACTGTCGAGCGGCAACACGTCTCCCGAAGAAAGCGATCGCCAAATTGCCATCCTGCAATTCATCCAGCGCTTGTTCCAGTGGAATACGGCGGATCTCCAGTTCGATAAGGGGGAAGAGCAGTTCCAGCTAGGGCGCTATCCCGATGCGCTCTCGGCCTACGATCGCGCCCTCGACATCGACCCCAATTTCGCCATGGCCTGGAGTCGGCGCGGCGATACGCTGGTGGAACTCAAGCGCTACCGCGAAGCGATCGACAGCTACAACGGCTCGCTCGCGATCAATCCTTACGACGAGGTGGTGCTCAACAATCTCGCCACCATTTTGGGACAGATGAAGCGGTACAAGGCGGCGATCGCTACCTACGAAAAGCTGCTCGATCTCGATCCTGAAGACTCGCTGGCTTGGCACAATCGCGGCGTGCGGCTGGCGCAGCTCGGGCGCTGGAAGCAAGCACTCTCCAGTCTCAATCGCGCCATTAAATACGACCCGGACAACCTGCAATCTTGGCTGGCGCGAGGGTCGATTTTGCAAGCCATGGGACGTAGTAAGGGGGCGATCGCCAGTTTCAAACAAGTGCTGCTCGCCCGTCCTCGCGACGCTCGCCTGTGGCGCAGAGTAGGCGATTTGTTGGCTCAGCGCGGCAACGTGCGCGGCGCGTTGATGTCTTACAACCGTTCGCTCCGCTTGCGTCCCGACCTGCCGGAAACCTGGCACAATCGCGGTATTTTGCTTGCAGAACTCAGTTATCCCCGCGAAGCAGCGGCGAACTTCGATCGCACCTTCCAACTCGATCCCGATCGCCCCAAGATGTGGCACGCGCGCGGCTATGCGTTCGAGCAACTGGAACTCTTGGAAGACGCACTGCTGCAATACGAAGAAGCGCTCAAAATTCAACCGGAGTACTACCCCGCACTCTACGCCGCCGCCGCCATTTGCAATCTACTCGGCAAGTCCGCCGCTGCCGTGGCCTATTTCAATCGCGCCCTAGAGTTGCGCCCCCAAAGTTTTGCCTGTCTCTACGGCAAGACGATCGCGTTGCGTCGGCTCAAACAATGGCAGTCGGCGGTGGATACCTGCGATCGCATGGTGGATATCGACCAAAGCGATGTCTGGGGCTGGTTTGGCCTGGGCATGGTGTTTAGCGATCGCGGCGATCCGCAGGTGGCGTTAGAGTGTTTCGACCGCGCCCTCGACCTCAATCCCGACGACGCGGTGATGCTCAACAACCGCGCCTGGGCGTTGTGTCAGCTCAAAGACTACGAAACTGCCCGTGCCGATGCCGAACGAGCGATCGCCATCAACGACAGCAATGCCCGGTTTTGGCACACGCTAGGCCGAGCACAGACGGGATGTGCGGATAAAGAAGAGGCGATCGCCAGCTTCAACCGAGCCTTAGAACTCGACCCCGACTTCAAGACAGCAAGGCGATCGCTCGACCTTTTACTCGCGGTTGAAAGCAGCAGCGCTTTACCTGCCGCCCAGACCACCCCCATGATGGATTTATCCGAACAAGTTCAGCCCGAAGCCCTCCCTGCGGATTGAAGCCCTTCATCCCTGAAAACCGAGCTGCACACTCAACCGCAGTTTCAAAGGAAAGGAGGAAGTTCGGTCAGGTCTTTGCGCCGAAACGCCTCGTAAATCTGCTCGGAACTTGCTCTTTCTAAAGCTGAATAATTTGGCGAGCCTCCCGCTAAATTCCAGCGTTCGAGGTGTCGCCTAATTAATTTTAAATTACAGCGAGGACAAACGTACCGTTTTCCACGCGGCTTCGTACCAGCTAAAAATAGTTCGGTTGCATCGCATTTCTTACATCGTGTGAGGAAATTCATCTGTGTAATCGGCTCAAGGCCACTCACATTTGGCAACCTATTAGAAAGCCAAGCAAAGTCTTCAAGCTGATAGTAGTTTGTATTCCCAATGGAAACTTCCTTTAGGCTAGAAATACCCCCTAATGGCTCTAGACCATCTTTCTTGGGTATAACTCCAAGAATTTCTATAACTTCAAGACTCGGCAATTCCGTTAATGGCTCAAAGGTATCGACCAGCAGATGACGGTTTGAGCCATCCCAATGCATACTCGTATGCAGAGAAAGACTACGCAATTCTTTTAACTGAATGAGAGGTTCAAGGTTGAGAGACTCGATTTTATGCCAATGCTCTAGATGAAGCTTTTCTATGTTCAAATACTTTTGAAGAATATCCAGGTCTGTAAAGCTGTCCAGAAGCAGTTTGGGTTTGCCATCAAATGTCTGAAAGTCTTGGTAAATCAACGACATTAGGCTTCAGCTCTTCGTCTTCGAGCGGTACTTGGGATGAGCGCTAACGCGATCGCCACAGCCTACGCATCACGTCGGAGGACTGTAGCAGCATCGGGGTCGGCTTCGTGGACGCGATCGAGGAAGAATTCTTCTAGCGATTGGCGACGTAAACCGAGATTGGTCATGCACGCACCGTGCTTTTCTAAGAGTTCGATGCAGCGATTGGGAGCGTTCAACCAGTGACCTTGCCAGCGGATCGCGCCATTGCCATTATCGCCGTCTCGATCGGTGACGTGGAGTTCGTCAAAGTGAG
>JBCBTL010000533.1:0-2707 GCA_039818705.1 Cyanobacteria bacterium J06639_1 | reverse complement strand
AAAAGCTCATCGCACCGGGTCATACGAGCTGCTTGCCAATGGCGAACCTCCTCCGGTCTCGATCGATGACGTTTACACGGGGTTGAGCGAAGTCGATGGGGCATACACGGGGTTGAGCGCAGCAGAGCAGATGCATTTGGCCGACTACGCTGAGTCTTTGGTAGGGGGCGATCGCCATGCGGAAGCTGAAGCGATCGCCTTTAACTTGGCAGCAGTGGCTAATGCTCCCATTGACAACTTGCTGCGAGCGTTCGTGGCACGCGATCGCTTTAGCCCTGGTGTTATCTTCCATCGCGCTCCATCTGACTTGCGAGATCGGCTGCTCGAACGGGTGGAATGGGACGAAGAACATCGCCGAAGTATTCTCAGCGTGCTGGCTTGGATAGGCGACGAAGCGATCGTCGAAGCATTTGCAAGCTGGACGCGAAATGCTCCGTCGTGGAGCGATGGATTTTCTTTAGCAGACTACGCTCTTGGAGCTGGATGGGAACTGACGGACGCGGGAGAAGCAAGAAAACTATATTTCCAGCAGTGCCGCAAACTCACTCGTGAGGCTCCAGACTCCCCCGACGTGTTTCAGGTGTTCGGCAACACTCAGGATGCTTGCCCGTGGTGTCGTCAATGTCTCACCAACCTCTTCGACCTCAACCCCATTGCAATCGGTCTGCCGCGCGAACTGGGCGATCGCCTACAGGTGAAGACGTGCGAGGGATGTACAGCATACGGGACGGTGTACGGAGAGTACGACGAAGCTGGTTTGAGCTATTGGTCGCCTTCAAATGAACGTCCGACCTATCTCCCGGATGACGTTGATACTTGGGAACGCATGCCTAGCAACTGCCTCAAGCTCGCCGATCGACGTTTTGCTCTATTTGCTGCCGCCCCATTCTTATCCATTACGTTCTCTCATGTCGGTGGATATCCCAATTGGCTGCAAAATGCAGAAAAACCCATTTGCCCTCACTGCATGAAGACCATGATGTTTCTAGCTCAAGTTGATTTGCAGGATTCCGGCGTTGACTGGGCTGACGGCGTTTACTACGCATTTGTATGCTCGGACTGTCGTACGACAGCAACAACCTTTCAATGTACGTAGGATCGTCGATTTCATCGCCAGACAATAGGCTCATTGCCAGACAAGAGAAATGAGGGGGGTGAAATCATCATGGTGCTTCCGATCGCCGGACTTTTCATGCTCGGATTCTTTCTCGGGGCTTTGCCGCTACCGCAGTGGCTAGCACGCGCGATCGCCCGTCGAGATTTATCCCGAGCAGGCACGGGGAATGTCAGCGTAGCGGCAGCGTTCAAGCAGGTGGGGCCGCAGTTGGGAGTGCCCGTCGTTTTGGTGGAAATTGCTCGCGGCGTGGTGCCCGTCTTGGTGGCGCGGGCTTGGTTTCCCGAGGCTCCGGCTTGGCAGGTGGTGGCGATCGCCCCCGTCGTCCTCGCCCGCTACGCGATCGCTCGTGGCGGCGGGGTCACGAACTCCGTCTGGGGCATGTTGGCTTACTCTCCAGGGGTAGCGTTGGGTTCGGGACTGAGCGGATGGCTGATATGGCAGGGGCTGTGGCGCGCGTGGGGGAAAACCTCGGGACGGGCGCGGCGCTGGGGGGCTCGGCTCGGATGTGCCAGTGCGGTGCTGTGGACGTGGCCGATATCGCGATCGCTTTCAGAAACGCTAGCCGTGGCGGGGTTGGCTTTCCTGTTAGTTGGCATTAACCTGCGACAAGCGGACGATGCTGATACCTCCATGAGTCTTTTTGTTTTAGATACGCCTCTCGATGCTGCGACGTGTGGTGCAAAAGCTGCGCGGCTGTCGTTACTCAAACGACATGGCTTTACTGTTCCCGACGGCTGGGTTGTCTCCGCTGACACCTCAGATCTAGACGCTGTTGCTAGCGCTCTCGCTCCCACGCGCGATCGCCCCCTCATCGTGCGATCGTCCGCGATCGGAGAAGACGGAGATACCAGCTCCGCTGCCGGACAGTATCTCTCTGTCGGCCCCGTGGAAACTCACGAAGAATTTATCGAGGCGATTCGCGCCTGTCGCGAGTCGTATCGAACCGAAAACGCGATCGCCTATCGCCATCAGCGAGGCTTGCCCGATGCTGAGATGGCCTTACTCGTGCAGCCCTATCGGCAATCGCGCGTGTCTGGAGTGGCCTTTAGCCGTCATCCGCTCGACGGCGCTCCCTTTGCGGTCATTGAAGCTTTACCCAAAGCCGCAGCGGTAGTAGCCGGACAGCAGACCCCCGAACATCTGGAAATTCTGCGCGTAGATGCTCCCGATGACGCTTGGCAGTCGGAGCATTTGCCCCCAAACGTGCTGAAATCGCTGGTGGAACAGGTCGCACGCATTGAAGCGCTGTTTCACGGCATTCCTCAAGATGTGGAATGGCTGTGGGATGGCGATCGCCTGTGGATTTTGCAAACGCGCCCGATTTCAAACCTGAATCCAATCTGGACGCGGACGATCGCGGCGGAGGTCATTCCTGGAGCCATCCGTCCGCTTACTTGGTCGATCAACCAGCCCCTTACCTGCGGGGTGTGGGGAGATATCTACACCGTCGTCTTGGCCGACCGCGCTGAAGGGTTAGATTTCTCGCAAACGGCTACTTTATTCGGCTCCCACGCCTACTTCAACGCCACGCTGCTAGGGGAAATTTTTCGGTTGATGGGACTGCCCGAGCAGGGTCTAGAGTTCTTGCTG